>CAXTSL010000017.1:0-39934 GCA_964246975.1 uncultured Sphingomonadaceae bacterium | reverse complement strand
GCCCCCATCCGCGCCAGTTCGGGGACATGCATGTAGCGGTTTTCGAAGATCGTCTCGGTCAGCAGGCTCGCGCCGTCCGCCAGCGCCAGCATCGCCATGAACTGCGCCTGCATGTCGGTGGGGAAGGAGGGGAAGGGGGCAGTGGAGAGCGTGATCGGGCGCAGCCGGCCGTCGCCCGCCACGCGGATGCCGTCCGCCTCGATCCCGACGCTCAGGCCGGCGTCGGCGAGCCCCGCCAGCACGGCGGCCATGTCGTCCGCCCGCGCCCCGCCCAGCAGCAGGTCGCCCCCGGTGATCCCGGCGGCGCAGGCGTAGCTGCCCGCCTCGATCCGGTCCGGCATCACGCGGTAGGTCGCGGCGTGGAGGCGGTTGCGCCCGTGGATCGTCAAATGGGGCGATCCGATCCCGTCGATCTCTGCCCCCATCGCCACCAGGCAGCGGCAGAGATCGACGATCTCGGGCTCCTGCGCGGCATTGTCGATGATCGTCTCGCCCTTCGCCAGCACGGCGGCCATCAGCGCATTCTCGGTCGCGCCGACCGACACGAGCGGGAAGACTATATGCCCGCCGGTGAGCCCGCCGTCGGGCGCGGACGCCTTCACATAGCCGGCCGCGATCTCGATCTCGGCGCCCAGCGCCTCCAGCGCGCGCAGGTGGAGATCGATCGGGCGGTTGCCGATCGCGCAGCCGCCGGGCAACGACACGGTCGCCTCGCCGGCCCGCGCCAGCAGCGGGCCGAGCACCAGGATCGAGGCGCGCATCTTGCGGACGATGTCATAGGGCGCGATCGTGCTGGTCAGGCGGTTGGCGCGCAGCGTCATCACCCGCCCGAACTCCGACGGATGCGACCCCTCGATCGTCGTCGACACGCCGTGGTTGTTGAGCAAATGCCCGAAGGTGTCGATATCGGCGAGGCGCGGCAGGTTCCTGAGCGTCAGTGGCTCCTCGCTGAGCAGCGCGCAGGGCATCAGCGTCAGCGCGGCATTCTTCGCCCCCGAGATCTGGATGCTGCCCGACAAGGGCCGCCCGCCGCGAATGATGATCTGGTCCATGCATCCGGCTTAGCGCCAACGCGCGCACGGCGCAAAGCCACCCGCACGGGCACTGCAAGGCATCCGCCGACGGCGGCTTGCGCGCCGCCTATCGTCCTGCGATACGAACGGCTTGGCCGGGGGGCAGACGATGACGCGCGCGCCGATCCTGTGTGTCGTCGGCACGCGCCCCGAGGCGATCAAGCTCGCGCCCGTCGTCCTCGCGCTGCGTCATCATCCGCGCCTGCTGCCCGTCGTCGTCGCGACCGGCCAGCACCGCGAGTTGCTTGCCCGCGCGCTCGCCGACTTCGGCATCGTCCCCGACGTCGCCCTCGACCTGATGCGCGCGGGGCAGTCGCCGCTCGCCGTTCTCGCCGCCGCGCTGGTGCCGTTGTCGGAGATCGTCGCGGCGGTCGCACCCGTCGCCGTCGTCGTCCAGGGCGACACGATGACGACGCTCGCCGCCGCGCACGCCGCGCACCTCGCACGCGTCCCCGTCGCGCATGTCGAGGCGGGACTGCGCAGCGGCGACCGCGACGCGCCGTTTCCCGAGGAGGTCAACCGCCGCCTCGTCGCGCAGCTCGCGACATTGCACTTCGCGCCGGGTGCCGTAGCGCGCTGCGCGCTGCTCGCGGAAGGCATCGCCGATACCGCGATCCATGTCACCGGCAACCCCGGTATCGATGCGCTGCGGCTGATCGAGGCGCGGCTGGCGGGCGACGCACGGCTCCGTGCCACGGTCGCGGCGGAGCTGCCGCGCCTCGATCCAGCGCGCCCGTTGCTCGTCGTCACCGCGCATCGCCGCGAGAACCACGGTGCGCCGCTTGCGGCGGTGGCGGACGCGCTGGCGACGCTCGCGACGCGCGACGGAGTCGAGATCGTCGTGCCCGTCCACCCGCACCCCGCCGTGCGCGACCCGCTTCGCGCGCGCCTCGCGGGACTTTCGCGCGTCCATCTCGTACCGCCGCTCGGCTATGCGGCGTTCGTCACGCTGCTCGGTCGCGCGGCGCTGGTACTGACCGACTCGGGCGGGGTGCAGGAGGAAGCGCCGGCGCTTGGCGTCCCCGCACTGGTGCTGCGCGACGTGACCGAACGCGGCGAGGGGCTGGCAAGCGGCAATGCGCGGCTGGTCGGTACCGAGGCGCGCGCCATCGTCGGCGCGGTGCGCGGCCTGCTCAGCGACGCGCCCGCGCACGCGCGCATGGCGGAGGCGGCGCTACCCTATGGCGACGGCGACGCCGCGCCGCGCATCGTCGCGCGGCTCGACGCTGCCTTCGGGCGGCCGGACCTGCGCGCCGAGCTGGCGCATCAGGTCTAGGAAGCCGGGGAAGCTCGTCGCGATCGGCCGCGCGTCGTCGACCGTCACGCTGCCGCGCGCCTGCAGGCCGAGCACGCCGAAGCTCATGGCGATGCGGTGATCGAGGTGCGCCGCGACCTTCGCGCCGCCGGGCACCGGCTCGCCCCCCGAACCCTCGACGATCAACCCGTCGGGCAATTCCTCGACACCGACCCCGCAGGCGCGCAGGCCCGCTGCCATCGCCGCGATGCGATCCGATTCCTTGACGCGCAACTCCTCAAGCCCGCGCATCACGGTACGCCCCTGCGCGAAGGCCGCGGCGACGAACAGGACCGGGTATTCGTCGATCATCGACGCGGCCCATTCGGGCGGCACGTCGATGCCGGTCAGCGCGCCGTGGCGGACGGTCAGGTCGGCCACCGGTTCGCCGCCCACCGTCCGCCGGTCGGCGATGCTCAGGTCCGCACCCATCGCCGCCAGCGCGCGCAGCAGCCCGTCGCGCGTCGGGTTGATGCCGACGCCGCGGATCGTCACCGCGCTGCCCGGCACGATCAGCGCCGCGACGAGCACGAACGCCGCCGACGAGATGTCGCCGGGCACCGTCAGCACCTGCGGGCAAAGGTCCACCTCGCCGGTCAGCGCGATGACGCGGCCCTGCGGCGACGCCTCGACGGTCAGCATCGCGCCGAAGCCGCCGAGCATGCGCTCGCTGTGATCGCGCGTCGCAACGGCCTCGACGACGCTGGTGATCCCCGGCATGTTGAGCCCCGCCAGCAGCACCGCCGACTTGACCTGCGCCGACGCGACGGGAAGCACATAGCGGATCGGCACCGCCGGACACACGCCGGTCATCGTCAGCGGCAGGCGCTTGCCCGGCGCGGCGACGAACTGCGCCCCCATCAGGGCGAGCGGTTCGGTGACGCGCCGCATCGGTCGCCGCGACAGTGAGGCGTCGCCGACGAAGGTCGCGGTCAGCGGGTGCGACGCGAGCACCCCCATCAGCAGCCGCGTCGAGGTTCCCGAATTGCCCATGTCGAGCGCGGTCTGCGGCTGGAGCAAGCCGCCGACCCCGACGCCGTGGATGTGCCAGACGCCTGCCGCATCGCGGACGATGTCGGCACCCATGGCGCGCAACGCCGCTGCCGTCGCGAGCACGTCCTCGCCCTCGAGCAGCCCGGTGACGACCGTCTCGCCGACCGCCAGCGCGCCGAGCAACAGCGCGCGATGCGAGATCGACTTGTCGCCGGGCACGGTCACGCTACCCATCAGCGGACCGTCGGCGCGTAGGCAAAGGGATGGGCCGGGGCTGTGCATTCCGGCCCGCGCTTTGACAGGGGGCACCCTGTGTGGCAAGGCACCGCGCCTTGAGCGCCGGGGTGTCCCGGCCACGGAGTCCGCATCAAAATGGTCAAGGCCGAATGGGGCACGAAACGTGCCTGTCCGAAGTGCAATACGCGCTTTTACGATCTGACGAACGACGATCCCGTCACCTGCATCGCCTGCGGTTACGCCTGGGCACCCGAGGCGTTCCTGAAGTCGAAGCAGACGCAATTGTTCGAGCCCGCCAAGCCGGTCGCCAAGGCGGTCGATAGCGACGAGGCGGCGGCGGACGAGGATCTCGACATCGCCGAGGCCGAGGACACCGAGGCCCCCGACGTCGATCTCGGCGACGACGAGGACGATCTCGGCGCGGTCGTTGCGGGCGACGACGAGGAGGAACGCTAAAGATCGGTCGTCGGGCGGCTTGCGCGGCTGGAGGTTTTGACCTAACAGCCGCGTCCCGGCCCAGACCGGGAATGCGAGAGATGGGGCGTTAGCTCAGCTGGGAGAGCGCTACGATGGCATTGTAGAGGTCAACGGTTCGATCCCGTTACGCTCCACCATCTCTCGAACGTCCGTATCCTTTTGACTTCCGCTTCGGTGTCGCACGTTGACAGGCAGTGAACGGCGAAGCAGTGACGCGACGAATTCTGCCTTGGCCGCCTGTGCGGCATTTGAGCGACCTTCCCGCACATGACGACATCTCCGACGATCAGCTGTATAATTCCCGCCTACGAGCATCTCGACCAGTTCGGGCGTTGCCTGCTGTCGTTGATCGCTCAGCAAGGTGTCGACCTCGAGATCATCGTTTCGGACGACTCCCGGTCTTCTCGCATTGCCGATCTTTGTACGGCGCTCACCGAATTTGCTCCGGCAGTGCGTTACGTCGCCGGTCCTCGCTCGGGCAATCCTGTCGACAACTGGAATGCCGGTCTTGATCTGGCGCGCGGACGCTATGCAATCGTTGTGCATCAGGACGAATTTCTTGTCTCCCGAACATTCCTTGCGCGTGCTGCGGCGGCACTCGACACATCGCACGAAGAAGCAGTTTTCGGTCGCATCACGCCTATTGCCGTCGAACGGCGCTCGAAGTTCGGGATGGCGGGGGTACTTGCCCGTGTGCTTGGGCTGCGGCCCTGGATGCTATTCATGTTGAACTGGATCGGTCCGACCGCAACGGCGGTGTTCCGAAACCGCAGCGACCGTCGCTTCGACCGCACGCTCGTCAACTTGGTCGACGTTGAATTCCTGTTCCGACTCTGCGATCCGAAACGGGCACCGAGGTTGTTGGCCGGCATCGCGGTTTCGGGTCTTGCACATCATGGCGATCAGATCACGGCATCAATCGACCGACATTTGCTCTCGCACCGAGAGATCGCCGGGATCGTCGCGCGCCAGCCGTCGTTTTCGGCGCGACAGGCAGCGATACTAAAGGCAGTCATGAGAGCGCGCCTAGAATTTTCCCGTCGTTCACAGTTCGCTTCGGCTTGATTACCGTGATCGGTCGCCAGGCGATCCCGGCACCGCATCCGAGACTCGCCTCATTCGAATCGCTTGCTGGGCTGACGGCGCTGGCGAGCTTGTATGCCGGCGCATTCGGCGGAGTGCGGCTCGCACTTCAGCTATCGACATTGCTGTTGGTCGCTGCCTGCGTCCTGCGCAATCGACACGCAACGCTCGGCTTTGCGAATTCTGGGCCGATGCGTGGGGTGGGGCTTGCCGCTCTGGTTGCGGCCTTGAGCGGCTTCTTCGTCTCGACGCTGGTCGCGCTTGTGACGCGCGGACTTGCAGTCAATGATTTCGGCGTCTTCATCCTGCAAACCCTGCTGCCGACCCTGGTTCTCGCGTCGCGCACGCGGTTGCAGATCGCGCGCGCGATCGGGACCTGGGCGATCGCGTTCGCGCTGCTCGATGCGGCGGCTAACGCGTTGGCGCTTGCCGGAATTGTCGACATCGTCGCCCCGTCGCGCATTGTCGCGGGGCAAGTGCAATTTGCTTATCCCGGCCTGTCGGGTAGTACACTCGGTGCCGGCTTCGTCGCCTTCGCGGCGTGCTGCATGCTGCTCGATTTGGCGCATCGCTATCCCGCGCGGCGACTGCTCGCCTCGGCAGTGTTCGGCATAGTGGGCGCATCGCTTTATCTGTCGACTGCGCGCCGCTATCTCGGCCTCGTTCTCGTCGCGCTGCTGCTTTTCCGTTTTTGGCGGCAAATCCTGCGCATCGGCCTGCCGGTCGTCGCGTTGTCGGTCGCGGCGTTTTTTCTTTACCTCACGTTTGCCGCACCAGACGACGATGGCGGCAACGTGCTGCGCGCGCTGCTGATGCTGAACGGCCTCGCGCGCGCGGCAAGCTTTCCATTCATTGGCAACGGCCCGACGTATTTCCAGCTCACTGAAGCGACTGCGACGTTCGCCGAACTGAGCGAGATAGGAATCACCGAATCGCAGCTGCTCGAACTGGCGATCAGCTATGGCGTCGCTTCAGCGGCGCTCTTTTGCCTGGCCATCGGTTTGGCGCTTGCGGCGCAACGCCAGCGTGTTCCGGCTTTCACGGCAGTGGTTTTGACGACGATGGGTGCCGAACTGTTCTTTGGCGGCTCGCTCAGCGGTTTTGCCGGCACGCTGCTGTTTTATGGCTGTCTGGGTACGTGCCTCGAAGCCGAACCGACCGTCAGGACCACGAACGGCCCGGTCCGTTCCATCGGGCAAGCCAAACCTGCCTAGGTGGCGACGACGACGAGCGACATCCCGCCCGAAAGTCTCGCGGCAACGCGCTTGCCCAAGATCAGTGACAGGCATCGGAAGGGCCAAGCCAGTGCCTGTTTCCAATTCTGAGGTAAATTTGCCAAGTAGGCCACCGAAAGTTTGGTCCACAGAATTGTGTAACCGCAATTTTCCAAGGTTTGAATTGCCGAGTACTCGTTGAAGTAGTGCAGATGACCGACCTGCTCACGCGCCTTTCGAATGCCGCCAGTCGCAACTTTAATGGCGTTCATGTCGAGAGGAATGTTAAAAATAAATTTTCTCCCGACACCTCGCAAACCTCGCAAGAAGCCAAAAACATCTTCTACATGCTCGAACACGTCGAGACACATGATCAGGTCGAAGCACTTTGTTCCGCTGAGAGGATCAGCGGTACTGAATTGTAGATTTGGTAGAACGACCCGCTTCGTCCAAAGTAATTGCGCAACTTTCGATGAGTCATTGCCAGTAAAATGTTTATCGGCCATTTTATTCGCGAGAATCTCCGTCACCAGTCCCGCCCCGCAGCCAATATCGAGCGCCGACTTAAAATCACTGCCGGACTTAATCAGAGCTTCCATAACCAAACGCGCCTTATACGGCGAGTCTTCGCTATGCCATGTCTGATTGGCATCAAGATAGGCGCCATCATCATAAATACTTTCGGCACTATGACTTGTTTCTGTAGCGGTCATGTTACTTCACAATCAATATCGTCGCCTTACGGTTATTAAGCTGGATGCTTGTGCTCCGCAACGTGCCTTTCGCAAGGCAGGGCCAGCGGCCCGTTTCCAGCGACCGGCGGATCCGACGGTGGTCAAGCGACGCGCGCTCGTCTAAGCGGCGTGGATGAGGCGCTTGTATCGCAAGGCGACAGAACTGGCGGTACCGCTGGTGCGACGGGGTGGGCCCGTGTTGTTCGCGTACCTGACGACCTCGCTGGTTCTCGTCGTTGTCATTGCGCTGCTGAGTCGAGCGCTTGGCCCGGATCGCGTGCAGGCCGTGCTGCTCTATGTTTTCATCGCTACGCTCGCGGCCGGGATCGAGCCTGGAACCGCAAAGGCGGCGCTGATCCGCCACCGCAACGCGGAAGGCATTTTTGCGATGACGGGTGCGATGTACCGGGTCAGCGTTGTCAAAGCGGTCGTTCTCTCGCCGCTGTTCGCAGGTGTCTGGTGGCTGTCGCAGCACCAGCCAGCAGCGCCGCCTGAGGGAATCTGGCTGACCCCGCTCGTCGTCTCGCTCGGCTTCGTCGCCACCGATCTGCGCGTCGCGCTCGATGCGCGGGGCCGCCATGCTGCGGCGATCTGGCTGAAGCAGGGCAGTCTGATGCTGGCCATCGCGGTCGCCGCAGCAGTCCATGCGGCGGGGGCTGATCTTACCCTGGCGATTGGCATTGCGTGCGTTGCCCGTTTGCTGTGGACGGCGGCGTTCGTCTGTGCGGCGGGCACGCCCGTAATCGATAAAACTGCTCCGCCTATTTCATTAGCTATTCGCGACAAAGCGTGGCGGGATTTATTACTTGCCTCGGTTCTCGGCGCGGTCGCTGGGTCTGTAGACCGCTTTGTCGCGTTTCGAATGTTGTCGCCGGAACAAGCTAACGCTTATGTTTTGGTTTATGAAATTCTGACAAAGTTCTGGCTGCTGCCCTACCTCATGGTGCCAATCATTTTTGTGTCGAGTCGTCGCGATGCACAGTCTCATCGCTTCGTCAAAATGTCGTATCTTCTGATCGGATTTGCTGCCGTACCGTTTTTGTTATTTGCAGCAGCACTGCCACTGCTTCCGCTTGCCGTTATGCGTGCAGCGGCGTTCGATGCCTCAACTATCTTGGTCTTCGCCGCAGCAGTCGTTGTTAACAGCTTCAGCATGTTGATGTCAGGCCAATTGCAGGGGGCAGGCAACACCCGCGGAGCGACAATCTCGACGACCGGAGGTCTCATGGTGGCTGCGGTTGCATTCCCATTATTCGTTCATTTTTTGGGCATCGCCGGAATTTTCTGGGCTTGGCTCGTCAAGTCGTCGCTCGAGTGTGCTCTATTTCGTTGCTTTTTTGGCCGCAAGTATCGCGTCTGGAGTTCTGCACCGCTGAATGCCGCTGCTCGGGCTACTCTTCCAAGTCGGCCATAGGTCTGGCTTCGCCATGCAAGGCGACGATCCATCGACGCAACGAGCGCACCGAGATGGTTCTAATGAGCGCAGCTAAGGCGCGGCCTATTCGGTGAAGAAAACTTCTGTGTCCTGAGGCGGCTCTATGAATTCGTGCCGGACAGTTCGTTCCAGGGCATGTTCGAGCGTGACCGGAGGCCTAAAACCTGTTCTCTCGGAGGCTGTCGAATAGACCGAATCCGCGCAGAATTTTCGCACCCTGATGCTGGTCAGCGTCGGCTTGGTCTTCGTCAGGTGCCCATATGCATCGAAAAGGCGCCCTATCGCCAACGCCATCGGCACAGGGAAACGCAGCCCGATTTTATCCTGCCGACCTGTTAGGCGAAAAACCAGACGTACCAACGCATCCATCGTGAAATCAGGCTTGTCTACATAGTTGAACAAGTGACGGCCGGGCGGCAAATCCAGCGCGTGGTCCAGAAACGCGACGACATTTTCTACATAGGCAATCGATTTGCGGTTCCGACCCGTGCCAATCATCATGAAACGGCCGGACGAAATTTGGCGTAGTAGATTATAGACATTGCCTCTGTTCTGTTCACCGAACACGACCGTCGGTCGGACGATCACAAGCGTGCGGAGATCCGGGGCCTCTGATTGCCACTCTCCATAAATCTGTTCAGCAGCATATTTGGTACGACCATAGTCGTTGAATGGAGCAACGCGGCCATCCTCCCCGGTACCGATTTCGGCGAAACCATACACCGCGACGGAACTGGTGAAGACGATTTTATTGATACCGTGCTTTCGGGCTGCGAGGCAGATATTGCGCGCGCCCTCGACGTTCACTTCGTCGTATAGGCTGAGTGGACGGACATCATCTCGATGCTCGGCAGCGAGATTAACGAGTGCAGCATCAGGCCGCACCACAGCAACCAGCGTCGCCAGGTCCCGGACATCGGCGATAAACACGCGGTCCGGAAACGCGCGGCTTGGATTGCGGTCAACGATGGTGAACTCACGTCCGCTGTCAGCCAGCAGGCGACACAGGCGCGTGCCTATGAAACCGCTACCGCCGATGATTTGGACCGGCTCAATCAAAGACGCGGACATCGGCTCAACCATCACGCAGCGCCTTTTCATAAACCAAACTCCGGACACCATGCGGAGCGAGGAAGACCGACGACCGCAGTACGCCATCGACAAGGCAGCGGACTCGCGACTTGAAGCCGAGTCGCCTCATCAATCCCTGCAGCCGCCATTCCGAATGAACATAGGCGACCCCGCCCCGCCGCGCGATCATGCCATTGCCGACGCGGGCGTGAACAAGAATTTCGGGACAGTTCGCAGCGCGCGCATCAGATGCTAATAGTTCGATCCACAGCGCGTAATCTTCCATGAACGGAATGGCGGGATATCCGCCCGCAGCGCGCGCCATTTCGGTCCGATAGCAGACCGTCATGTGATTGAACGGGTTGCGTCGGCGCGCGAAGCGCAGAATGCCGGCGTGTTCGAGCGGCACGCGACGGCTGCGATGCGCGCTGTCGACATCGGTCTCGAACTCGTCGATCTGCCCGCCGAACACGTCGACATCGCCTCGCGCCATTATTGCCGACTGAATTGCGATGCGCTCTGGCACGCAGATGTCGTCCGAATCGAAGCGCATGACCCACGGTTGGGTCACCTTCTGCAGGCCGCGATTGAGCGCGGCTGCCAGACCCTGGTTGCAATCGAGTGCGATGGTGCGGAGCGGCAGCGCGGCGGCATAGGGTGTGATCACCGCGTCCAGTTCGGGCGTCAGCGGGCCATCGCGGACCAGTACGACTTCGGCAGGACGCACGGTCTGCGCGACGAGCGAAGCGAGCGCGGCGTCGAGGGCGGCCGGGACCTCGCGCGCATAGACCGACATCAAAACGCTGATCATGGCAGCGATGTCGAGGCATTCGCGCGACGTCCGCGACGCGGCAGCAGGCACGCCAGAGTGCCCAAGGCCAGTCCGGCCGCGAGCGCGATTGCGATGACGATCGCCGGGTCGGGCCGCACCGGACGCGGCGTCGACGCGGCGGATCCCATCGGCTCGGCTGCGAACGCGACCGTCGAACTGGCGGTCATTCGCAACTTTTCCTGGTCGCTGAGTTCCTGTGCCAGTGCCTGCCGATGCTCGGCGATTTGCACCTGGCTCAGCTTGACCGTCAAATAAGCTATATTGGCGCTCGTCCGTGCCAGCAGGCGCTGACGCAGTCCGGCATCGACAACGGCATGCAGCCGATCGAGGAACCTTGCTGCGAAAACCGGATCGGCATCCAGGAACGACAGCCGAACGACCGGTGATTTGGTCGTCGCGACGACGGCGACGTTCTTCAGCAAATAGTCTTGCAGCCGTGCGGCATCGGGGCGCTGCCACCCGGCATCCGGTGCTCCCAGCGCCGCCAGAACGCTCTGTTTGATCGCAGGCAGGGGACCTGTCGGGGCATGCCACTGTCGCGCCCGTGCGTTCCACTCACGCGGAAATATGCCGTGCATGATCCACGGCTCGCGCGCGAGCACTGCGGCGGTCGAGCGTTCGTAGATCGAGTCGCGGTAGAGTTGATAATTGAGACCACCGCCCTGACCGCCAAGTCCGACCCCGGCAAGCGCCGCGATCCCGCCGAGACTGCCACCGATCTGGCCGGACAGGCCGCTCGACGAACTCGACTGCGGTGGTGCGAGCGTCAGATCGGCACGATATTTGTAGGATGCGAGATGCAGATAAATTACGGCAAGCACAAGTGGCAGCAACGCAACCGACGCGAACAGCCAGCGCCGTTGCCAAACGAGCGCTAGCAGGGAGGCGAGCGACAGGCCGACGGGTTCATCAAAATCGCCAGTGTGGTCGGTGGCGTCAACCGGGTTCATCATCGGCAAAATCGCCCGCGTTGCATCATCGAAATACCTTTATCGGTCGTCGCCGTGGTCGTCCCCGCAGCGCATAGCCGCTCCTCGCGCCGGATACGAGAGTCGGTTCGGTGCGACGCCATACTGCCCGTGAGAAGCAGCACGCAAAGCCGCGAGCAGCGCTGCCAGACCTTCGCCGGCGATGGCGATGCTGCCACCACCCAGCAGTGCAGCCCAAAACGACAGGGTGCTGTCGTTGGCATGAATCGCAGGATAGCTTGCCATCAGGGCGAGCAACGCCTCGGGCGCGAGGTGTGCGGTCGCGACGTGGCGACAGCGACGCACAGCAAGCAGTTCTCGCGCCGCCGGGACGGCCAGCAAGTCGTCGCGGTTGGTTACGATGTCGCATCCCTCCTGCAGCCCCGCCAAGCGCATTTCGAGATGTTCGCGCTGCCCATCTTCGCTGCCGAAGAAATCGCCGAGGCGGATGTGGCTCAGGGGAACGGCGGCGTGTGCGCCGCCAACGCCGAGGCGAAAACGCAACCGCTGGATTTCGCAAGCGATGCTGGCGGGCGCGAAGGCGGCGTACTGCTCTCGCCTCTGAAAATATCCGTCGATCAGCAGCACGCCCGGAAGACGGACAACTTCGTCTTCCGAGCCGAAAACGCGGTGTGCGAGCTTCGGGAGACGCAGCGCCGACAGCGCTGCAATCGCGCCGCCCGCTGTCGGCGTGTCATCGAATAGCGGCGACGCGGCAAAGCCGTGCCGATAGCGCGCATCGTGCACGCGCAGCAGCGTCTGGCCGCATTGCTCCGCTACAAGCCTTGCAAACAACATCTGAAAAAGCTGGTTGCCCAACCCGCCGTGGGTCCTGACGACGACGTGGCTGCTCACAAGTTTGCCGCAATGACTTCTAGTCGTTCGATTGCCTCGCTTAGATCGTAATGATGGTTGCCGATAAAAAGACCATTGCGGTCAATGTGATCGGCACCGGCCAGATCGCCGTGGATTTCGTGATCGAAGTATTGCACGACCGGGTTCTTGGCGAAATTGCCCGCGACGATCGGGCGATATTCGAAACCTTCGGCGTCGAGCCGCGCAATCAGCTGGGGGCGCGTCACGCGGCTTGCGAAGCGCGGCACGAGAGAGAAGCCGAACCAGCTGCTTTCACCGGTCTCGTGCTGGATCATTAATTCGGGGTGGTTGCCCAACGCGGCCTGCAACCGAGCCGCATTGGCGCGCCGCTCGGCAATGAAGCGCGGTAATTTTTCGAGCTGTGCCAAGCCGATTGCCGCCTCCATTTCGATGGGTCGCACGTTGTAGCCGGGGAGAACGAAGCGGTAGGACTCCTCGAACGCGTCGTCGCTCTTCACACCGGTGACCAAATTTTCTTTCGGCAGGTTGCGCGTCCAGCCATGCGCTCGGAGCGACAACAGAATTTGATAGAGTTCGACATCGTCGGTTACGACTACACCGCCTTCCATCGTTGCCATGTGATGGGAAAAGAAGGTGCTGAAACTGCCCATGACGCCAAAGGTGCCAGCTTGGCGCCCGTTCAGCCGAGCGCCGAGCGACTCGCAATTGTCCTCGACGAGCACAATGTCGCGTCCACCCACGATTGCCGCAATGGCACCGAAATCGTTAGGGTTGCCAAGCAAATTGACGGCAAAGATCGCCCGCGTTTTGGGCGTGATCGCATCGGCGAGTTGCGCCAGATCCATATTCAGCGTTGCCGGGTCGATATCGACGAACTTCAACCGCAGCCCATACTGGTGCAACGGGTAATAGGTCGTACTCCACGATACGGCCGGGACGATGACCTCGTCGCCGCGCTCGAGCTTCAGATCTTTCTGTTTGGTATAGAACAGCGCCGCGACGATGAGGAGGTTTGCCGACGATCCCGAGTTCACCATCACCGCATGTCGACTGCCGGTATAGGTCGCAAAGGCAGCTTCGAAGGCGGCAACCTCGTCGCCCATGCTGTAGCGTCCGGACGCGCAGACCCGTGCGATCGCGGCATGCTCGGCGTCGTCCCACGTCGTTTCGGCGAGAGGAAAGCGCGTCATCGCGGCAACTCCGTGCGATAGTAGCGGATCGTTTCGTCCAGCCCGGCGGCGAGCGCCGTCGGCGGTGCAAACCCCAAGGCCTGCTGCCGAGTGTTGTCGACGAGCTTGCGCGCCATGCCCACGGGACGCGAGCGATCGAACGTAAATGTTCCGGTCCAGCCGATCACGTCGGCGGTCGCGCGGTAATAGTCCAATACGCTATGGTCCTCGCCGATACCGAGGTTCATCGCCTCCGGAAGTGCATCGAAGGCATCGACCGCCTGCCAGATCCACCCCGCGACATCCGAAGCGAGCGCGAACTCGCGGCGTGCGGAGCCATCCCCCCAGATTTCGACCGCGGCCGCCTGCTCCGCACGCCCTGTTTCCAGTTTGGCGACGATTGCGGGGACAAGATGCGACCGGACGGGATCGAAGCTATCGTATCGCCCAAAAAGGTTGCAAGGAATCAGGGTCTTCAATCGCACTTCGCCAAGCTCTCGGTTGCAATAGGCCGCGAAGCGCATGACGGCGATCTTCGCGAGCGCATAACCTTCGTTGGTCGGCTCCGGCGCGGCGGTCAGCACCGCATCTTCGCGCAGCGGATTCGGCGCGCTCGGGGGATAGACGCACGAACTGGAGAGGTTGATGACGCGGCAATCTGGCATGCCCGCACCCGCTTCCAGGACGTTGAGTCCCATTCGCAAATTGTCCGCGAGGAACGCCGTTGGATTTGCCATGTTCGCCTGGATGCCGCCGACCCGTCCGGCCGCGTGGATAATCACAGCGGGACGATAGCGCGCGACATAGTCCGCAACGGCGGAACCATCGAGCAGATCGAGGTCGTGGCGTGACGGGGTCAACAAATCCCGTGTCGCCGCCGCCCGCGCTTCCGAGAGGTTGCGCCCCACCATGCCGTGCGCTCCGGTAATCAGAACTCGTTCGGTCATGCCGGAAAGGCACGCGTGATCGCCTCGCGCTTTGCCTCGCGCAGGTCGGCTTGCATCATCTCGGCAACCAACGCCGCAAAATCGGTCTGCGGCTGCCAGCCAAGCTGGGTCTTTGCCTTGGTTGCGTCGCCAAGCAGCGTCTCGACCTCGGCCCTGCGGAAATAGCGTGGATCGACCCGCACGATGACATCGCCGACCGCAAGTTTCCCGGACCCAGCCCCGACGCTCGATACGGTACCGATCTCCTCTACGCCATCACCGCTCCAGTCGAGCGCGGCGTCGACTTCGCGCAATGCGGCATCGACGAAATCGCGGACGGAGTATTGGACGCCGGTGGCTATGACATAGTCTTCGGGCTTGTCCTGCTGAAGCATCAACCACTGCATCTCGACATAGTCGCGCGCATGACCCCAGTCGCGAAGCGCCGATAGATTTCCGAGATACAGCGTCGACGGTTCACCGATGACGCGTCGTGCCAAAGCGCGCGTGATCTTGCGCGTCACGAAGGTTTCACCGCGACGCGGGCTCTCGTGATTGAACAACACGCCGTTGCAGGCATAAAGGCCATAGGCTTCGCGATAGTTTACCGTGATCCAATAGGCATAGAGCTTGGCGACCCCATAGGGACTGCGCGGATAAAAGGGCGTCGTTTCGCGTTGCGGGGTCTCCTGCACCAAGCCATATAATTCACTCGTGCTGGCTTGATAAAAGCGGGTGCGATCGGTCAGGCCGAGCATGCGTATGGCTTCGAGCAGTCGCAGCGTTCCCAAGGCATCGCTGTTGGCGGTATACTCGGGTTCTTCGAAGCTGACGGCAACGTGACTCTGTGCCGCCAGGTTATAGATTTCGTCGGGCTGCACTTCCTGAATGATCCTGACCAGGCTCGACGAGTCGGTCATATCGCCATGATGCAGTACGAACCGGTCTCCACCGGGTTCGTGCGGATCGGTGAACAGATGATCGATCCGGGCGGTGTTGAATAGCGAGGTCCGGCGCTTGATGCCGTGCACGAAATAGCCCTTGCCAAGCAAAAACTCAGCCAGATACGACCCATCCTGCCCGGTGACACCGGTGATCAGTGCGGTTTTCGACATGAGGTTCCTGATTGCGAGGCGGGTCGACGGCGCGCTTTAGCCTGTGCGACGCGCGCTTGTCGAATGTTTCGCCGCGCGGCGGGTCGGCGGTGCCGGGGCCGCAGCGGCGGGCGTGACTATCGCGCCGGGGCTTGGTATCGCGCCCGTCCTGCGATTTGCCGCGAGCCAAACCTTGTCCACGACCGCTACCGTTCCCGTTATCCTGTCCGGCGGTGCCGGCACACGGTTGTGGCCGTTGTCGCGGGCGTTGCATCCCAAGCAACTGCTGCCGATGGCGGGCGATGCGTCGATGCTTCAAGCGACGGCAGCGCGTTTTGGCGATGCGGCGCGTTTTGCCGCGCCGATCGTCGTTGGCGGCGAGGCGCATCGCTTCATCATCGCCGATCAGCTTTCGGCAATCGGCTGCGTTCCGGCCGTGATCGTTCTTGAACCCGTAGCGCGCAATACCGCTGCGGCGATCGCGCTTGCGGCGCTGTCGGTCGCACCCGAAACGGTGCTCGTCGTCGCGCCGTCGGACCATGTCATCGTCGATACGAAGGCGTTCGGCGAGGCAGTGGCGAAGGCAATCCCGGCGGCGCACGCGGGGCGGCTGGTGACCTTCGGCATCGCGGCGCGGTCGCCCGAGACGGGTTATGGCTATATCGAGATCGGCGCGGCGCTACCCGGCTTTCCGGGCGTCAGCGCCGTCGCGCGTTTCGTCGAAAAGCCCGATGCCGCCACGGCCCGACACTTCGTCGCCGCAGGCACCTATGCCTGGAACGGCGGAATTTTTGTCTTTACCGCCGCCGCCTACCTCGCCGCGCTGACGGAGCACGCTCCGGAGATCGCCGGAGCCTGTCACGCCGCGATGCAGGCGGCGCACCCTGACGGCCTGTTCCTGCGCCCCGATGCCAAAGCCTTCGCGCGCAGCCCGTCGGTCTCGATCGACTATGCCGTCATGGAGCACACCGCCGCCGCTGCCGTGGTCCCGGTCGAGATGGGCTGGTCCGACCTCGGCAGTTGGGCCGCGCTGTGGGAGATCGCACCGCGCGACGGCGACGGCAACGTCCTGACCGGCGACGTCGTCGTGGTCGATTCGCATGATTGCCTGGTGCGCGTCGACAACGGGCCGTCGGTGGCGCTTGTCGGGGTGCGCGACCTCGTCGTCGTATCGACCGCCGACGCGGTGCTGGTCGTGCCGCGCGACCGGGCGCAGGACGTCAAGGCGGTGGTCGACGAACTGAAGGCGCGCGGCAGCCAGCGCCACCTGCTCCACACCGTCGTCCACCGCCCGTGGGGCACCTATGAAAACACTGATGTCGGCGAGACATTCCAGACCAAGCGGCTGGTGGTCAAACCCGGCGGGCAGTTGTCGCTTCAGCTCCACCACCGGCGCTCGGAGCACTGGGTGGTGGTGGCGGGCACGGCGATCGTCACCATCGACGGCGTCGAGCGCAGGCTGAACCCCAACGAGTCGGCTTATATTCCGGCGGGCACCCGGCACCGGCTGGAGAACCGCGGCGACGCGCCGCTGCACCTGATCGAGGTGCAGTGCGGGGACTACCTCGGCGAGGACGACATCGTGCGCTTCGAGGACAAATACGCGCGGGTCTAGCGGTTGGCGCTCCACCCCGATGCGGGCGGGTGCGCGAGGCGCGCTTCGGGAATTGCCCGCCGCAGTTTCTGCGCGAAGCTGCGCAGGCAGACCTCGCCCGTGCCGAGCGGCCCCGCGACGTAGCTTGCCGACTGCATCCCGGCCTGGACGCGCGCGACGAGTTCGGTGTCTTCGGCGTTGACCTGGCGGTTGATGCGCGCGTTGAGATAGCGCGCCGCCCGCATCTCGCGGCGGTCGTCGGGGAGTGCATAGGCCCCCTCGCGCAGGCTCGTCGACGTCGGACCGGTGGGCAGGAACTGCATGAAGTCGACCATGTCGGCGTAGATGTCGAAGGCGATGTTCGGCCACAGCTTGAAATACAGCCAATAGTCCTGCCGCGCGTCGTCGAGGTGGGGGCTGCGCGGGCGCAGGCGCTGGTAGAGGCGTTCGGACCACGCGCCGCGCGTCAGGTCGAGCAGCGGCCCGCCGAGGCGGTCGGCATGCGCCCCCGCCGCGATGCCATAGCCGTCGCCGAACAGGCGGCGCAGGCCGGGGTGCGCGACGGGGACATGCAGCCCGTCGGAATAATTGTCGCAGAGGTTCTTCCAGTTTACCGCGCGGGGGCGGTGCGTGATCGCCTTGAGCGGCTGCATGTCGGCAAAGCGGTACAGCGCGACTTCGGCGTCGTACGGGGCCATCATCGCCGCGACGGCGGGGCCACCGCCCTCCAGCCGCACGAAGACGAAGCCGTGCCAGACCTCGTGCTCGACCGGCGCCAGGCCGCTCGGCAGCGCGACGGTGTAGCTCGACCGCGACGGTACCCCCGACAGGCGTCCGTCGAGCTCGTAGACCCACGCGTGGTAGGGGCAGACGAGCTTGCGCGCGCACCCCGCCTGCCCGTCGACGACGCGCGAGCCGCGGTGGCGGCAGACGTTGGTGAACGCGGCGAGGTCGCCGTGCTCGCCGCGCGCCACGACGACGCTCTCGCCGAGATAGTCGAGCGTGTGCCATGCCCCGGCGACCGCGAGGTCGCTGACGTGGCAGACGACCTGCCACGACGGGCGGATGATGCGCGCCATCTCGTGCCGGTAGAACTCGGGGTCGTGATAGAGCCAGCCGGGCAGGCTGTAGTCGTCGAGGGGGTCGGCGGCGGGCGCGACCTCGCGCAAAGCGCTCATGGCCCGACCTCGCGCGGGGCGCTCATGGCGCGACCTCGCGCGGGGCGCTCACTGCGACAGCCCGGTCAGCAGGCTGTGCCAGTGCGCCAGCGCGGGGGCGAGCGCGGCGACGGGAACACGCTCGTTGAGACCGTGGATGAAGACGTCGGACCCCTTGATGAAGACCCCCGAGACGCCGTAGCTCGGGATGCCTTGCGCGCGATAGAAGACGCTGTCGCTGGCACCCGCGTCCATGCCGGGAACGACTTTCAGCGCGGGGAAGCGCGCGTGGATCGCGCGGTCGACCGCCGCGACGACATCGGGGCGCAGCGGCGAGGGCGGCGACGACTGATAGTCCTGCGTCGGCACGATCGTCACGGCGGAGTCGGCGGCGGCGGCGACCAGCGCCAGCCGTATGTCCTCGACGCGCACGCCCGGAAAGATGCGGCAGTTTATCGTCACGGTAACGCGCTGCGGCAGCGCGTTCGGCGCGTGGCCCCCGGCGATCATCGTCGGGACGCAGGTCGTGCCGATCTGGCCGATGGTTTCGGGATTGCCGCGCAGCGTCGCGATGGCGGCCTTGTCGGCGGGGTTTTTCGCGAACGCGACCATCGCCGCGCCGAGTGTGCCGCCGCGCTTGGCCCCGGCGGCGGCGAGCGACGCGCGGGTGATCTCGCTCGCCTGCGCCGGGAAGGCATGCGCCGCCATGCGCTGCGTCGCCTGCGCCAGCTGGACGATCGCGTTGGGAGTGGTCGGCAGGCTCGAATGGCCACCGGGATTGGTCACCGTCGCGGCGAAGTCGGCATAGGTCTTCTCCGCCGCCGACAGGCTGTATTCGATCGGCACGCCCGCCGGATCCAGCAGCCCGCCGCCGGCATCGCCGTTGAGGACGAACTCGACATTCGCCGCCTTGGCCTGCTGCGCCTGCACCACTGCGGTCGCGCCCGAGGTTTCCTCATCGCCCGACAAATACAGGATGATGTCGCGCCGGGGCTGGAAGCCCTCGGCCTTGAGGCGGAGCAGCGTCGCGACGATGGCCGACACGTCGAACTTGTTGTCGAGCACGCCGCGCCCGAACAGATAACCGTCCGCCTCGACCAGCTTGAACGGATCGCGCGTCCAGTCCTTCGGATCGGCCTCGACGACGTCCATGTGGCCGATCACCGCCATCGGGCGCGCGCCGCCGCGACCGCGATAGACGGCGCTGAGCGTTGCGGTTTCGCCGACCCTGGCGAC
Organism: uncultured Sphingomonadaceae bacterium; assembly: GCA_964246975.1. GTDB lineage: Bacteria > Pseudomonadota > Alphaproteobacteria > Sphingomonadales > Sphingomonadaceae > Glacieibacterium. The sequence continues at coordinate 20,510 of CAXTSL010000017.1, read as the reverse complement.
GGTCACGTCGGCGCTGGCGAAGCCCCCCGCGACGAGGCGCGCGCGCAGCTTGTCGGCAAGCTCGGGAACGCGGCCGCGCCCGGCGACGGTGGGGATTTCGACCGCCTCCCGGATCACCGCGCGCATGTCGTCGAGCGGAGTCGCGGCGGCGGGAATCGCGAGGGCGGCGAGCAGGGCGGCGGCCAGGGCGGCGGGGCGGGCAGGGTGCATGCCGCCACCCTAGCGGCGATTGCGCGGCCGCCCAAGTCCCCGCTGAAACCCCCCGCCGACGCCCCCGCCGCGCCTTGCTCCGCCCGGTCGCCCCCCGTACAAGGTCCGCCGCAGCGGCGGAGCCCCGGACCCGAGCATGAGCGGCAGGATCGACATCGAGGCGCTGTGTGCGTCGAAGGGACTGCGGATCACCGAGCAGCGCCGGGTCATCGCGCGCGTCCTGTCCGACGCCGTCGATCATCCCGATGTCGAGGAACTGCACCGCCGCGCCGCCGCGATCGACCCCGGCATCTCGATCGCCACGGTATATCGCACGGTGCGATTGTTCGAGGAAGCGGGCATCCTTGCGCGCCACGACTTCCAGGGCGGGCGCTCGCGCTACGAGACCGCGCCCGAGGAGCATCACGATCACCTGATCGACGTCGAGAGCGGCCGCGTCGTCGAGTTCCACGACGACGAGCTCGAGGCGTTGCAGGCGCGGATCGCCGAGCGGCTCGGCTTCCGGCTGGTCGACCACCGGATGGAGCTGTACGGCGTGCGCGTGGCGCGCGGCGACGCCCCCGCCTGATGCCCGGCCCGACCGCCGCTGCCGCCGCCGCGCCGCCGCGTCGCTTCCAGCGTTTCGGACCGATGAAGGCGCTGGCGGGGACCGTCGCCGCCGCCGGCGTGCTGATCCCCGCCGAACTCGTCATGCGGCGTTTCCGCCCGCGCGGACGGGCGCGCCTGCCGTGGTTGTTCCACAATGCGCTGGCGCGGTCGCTCGGCATCCGGGTCAAGGTCCATGGTCGCCGGGCGCGGCGCGGCGGCGTGCTGTTCGTCGCGAACCACATCAGCTGGGCCGATATCCCGGTGCTCGGCTCGCTGGTGCAGGCGGCCTTCGTCGCCAAGGCCGATGTCGGCCAGATCGCGCTCGTCGGCTGGCTCGCCGATCTGTCGCGCACCGTCTATGTCGACCGCGACCGGCGGCAGGCCTCGGGCGATCAGCGCAACGCCATCCAGGCGCGCCTCGGCGCGCGCGAGAACGTCATTCTGTTCCCCGAGGCGACGACGGGCGACGGCGTCGCGGTGCTGCCCTTCAAAAGCGCGCTGTTCGCCGCCGTCGGCGACGATCCGGCGCTGGTCATCCAGCCGGTGACGATCGCCTATACGCGCCTCAACGGCCTGCCGATCACGCGCGAGAACCTGCCCGACATCGCGTGGATCGGCGACACCGAACTCTGGCCGCACGCCGTCGCCTTTACCGCGATGGGCCGGGTCCGGTGCGATGTCGTCTTCCACCCGCCCGTCGCCGCCGCCGACTTCGCCGACCGCAAGGCGCTGTCGCGGCATTGTCGCGCGGTCATCGCGGCGGCGTATCGCGGCCTGATGCGCGGCGAGGTTCCCGGCGGGGCAGCGGACGTGTCGCACGGGGATGCGCCGCCGGGACGCGACGACGCGCCGGTGGCGGCGCGGCGCAACCTGGGCTAGGGGAGCGTGCGAACGAGTGGAGCGCGCGTGACGGGGCAGGGCGAATGACGGCGGTGATGACACCCTATCGACGCGGCAAGGCCGGTCGCCGCGTGCGCCCCGTCGCGACGCTGCTGCTGCTGGCCTACTGCGGCCTCACCGGCGCGGCGGTGGCGCTGTTTCCGCCCCAGCTTTACGTCATGCTGGCGATCCCGATCTTCATCGGGGTCGGGGTCATCCTGTGGCTGCTGCCCGATGTCGATCATGTCGCCGAGCCCGCGATGGCGACCCTGTTCGTCAGTTTCATCGCCGCCAACTGCATCTGGCCCAATTACATCGCGCTGGACTTGCCGGGCCTGCCCTGGATCAACCCGCCCCGGGTGATCGTCTTCGCGCTCCTGGCGCTGGCGATATACGGCTTTTCGACCTCATCGCGGATGCGCGGCGAAGTCGCCGATTCGCTGCGCGCCGTGCCGTGGCTCAGTGCAGCGTTCTGGTTCTTCACCGCGATGACGCTGCTCACCCTGCCGTTGTCGGACGAGATCTTCTTCTCGATCAACAAGTGGGTCAACAACCAGATATTCTGGACCTTTTTCTTCCTGCTCGCGGCGTGGCTGTGCGTGTACCCCGGCGTCCTGGCGCGTGTCAGCCGCGTCACCATCTGGTCGGCGATCCTCGTGGCGCTCGAATCCATCTATGAGTACCGCATTCAGCGGGTGCCGTGGGTCGACAGTATTCCCAGCTTCTTGAAGATCGACGAGGGCTTCCTGACGCACGTGCTGAGCAGCCAGGGGCGCGCCGGCACCGACATCTACCGCGCCCACGGCACCTTCAACGTCGCGCTGACCCTCGCCGAATACATGGCGCTGGTCTTCCCCTTCATCATCCACGAGTTTCTCGAAGCGCGGGGATTCGGGCGCAAGCTGCTGCTGGCGCTCGGCTTCGTCGCGTGCGTGGTTGCCACCTACCTGACCAATGCGCGTTCGGGGGTCATCGGCTTTTTCATGTCGCTGTTTCTCTATGGCGGCTTCTACATCTTTCGCCACTGGCGGCGCGAGAAGCAGAGCCTGATCGGCGTGTCGATCCTCGCGATGCTCCCCGTCGCGGCGCTCGCCTTCGGGGCGCTGTCGCTGACCTGGCAGCGTCTGCACAACATGACCTTCGGCGGCGGCATGCAGGAGAACAGCTCGCTCGCCCGCACCGAGCAATGGGCGCTCGGCTGGCCCAAGGTGTTCGCCAATCCGATCGGCCACGGCGTCGGGCGCTCGGGCAATATTCTCGGCTATTTCACACCGGGCGGGGAGGGGACGATCGATACCTATTATCTGTCGCTGCTGCTCGAATACGGCTTTATCGGCTTCGCCGCCTTCATGGTGCTGTTCGCCGGGCAGCTGATCGTCGGCCTGCGTCTCTATCTCGATGCCGAAGGCGAGGAGAAATTCGTCGGACCGGCGGTCATCGCGATGCTCAATTTCGTGGTCATCAAGTCGGTGCTGAGTTCGGAGTTCAACATGCCGCTGGCCTTCATCTTCCTTGGCATGGTGTTCGCCGTCGCACTGCGCCAGCGGCAGCGCCTTGGCGCGCCCGCACCCACGGCAACCCGGTACGCGCGCGCGCAGACGGCCTGATGACCGTCGTCGTCGATTACGGTGCGGGCAATCTCCGCTCGGCGGCGAAGGCGCTCGCGGCGGCGGGGGCGGGCGACGTGGTCGTCAGCGGCGATCCGCACGACATTGCCCGCGCGGCGCGCCTCGTCCTGCCCGGCGTCGGGGCGTTCGCGCAGTGCATCGGCGCGCTGCGTGCCGCGCCGGGGGTCGTCGCGGCGCTCGATGCCGCGGTCCACGGGCGCGGCGTGCCGTTCCTCGGCATCTGCGTCGGCATGCAGTTGCTCGCCGACGAGGGCCATGAGCACGGCATCCACGCCGGACTCGGCTGGATTCCGGGCCGCGTCGAGCGCCTTGCGCCCGGACCCGCGCACCTCAAGATCCCCCACAGCGGCTGGAACGACGTGACCCCCGCGCCCGGCAGCGGCGTTGCGCCGGGCAGCGCCTATTTCGTCCACAGCTACCGCTTCGTCGCGCGCGATGCCGCCGACGTTGCCGCGACGACCGATTACGGCCAGACCATCGCCGCCGTCGTCCGGCGCGGCGCGGTGACGGGGGTGCAGTTCCACCCCGAAAAGAGCCAGGCGTACGGGCTGGCCTTCCTGCGCGCCTGGCTGGAGACCGCATGACCTTCACCCTCTACCCGGCGATCGACCTCCACCAGGGCCATGTCGTGCGCCTTGCCGAGGGCGATCTGGCGCGCGCCACCGATTACGGCGACGATCCCGGCGCGCAGGCGGCGCGGTTCGCGGACGCGGGGGCAACGGCGCTCCACGTCGTCGATCTCGACGGTGCCTTCGCGGGCAACAGCGTCAACGGCGCTGCCGTCGAGCGCATCGTCGCGGCATTTCCCGGCAAGGTGCAGCTCGGCGGCGGCATCCGCAGCCGCGCCGCGCTCGACGCGTGGCTGGCGCGCGGCGTCGACCGCATCGTGCTCGGCACCGCCGCGCTCGCCGACCCCAACCTCGTCCTCCAGTCGGCGAAGGCGCACCCGGGGCGGATCGTCGTCGCGGTCGATGCGCGCGGCGGCATGGTGACGACGCGCGGCTGGGCGGAGACCTCGACGCTGCCCGTCGCCGAGCTGGCGAAGCGCTTCGAAGGCGCGGGCGTCGCGGCGCTGCTGTTCACCGACGTCGGGCGCGACGGGATGCTCAAGGGGGTCAACCTCGAGGCAACGCTGGCGCTGGCACGCGCGGTGCGGATTTCGGTGCTGGCGAGCGGCGGCGTGGCGGGGGCCGACGACATCGCCGCGCTGCGCGCCCATGCCGCCGACGGTATCGCGGGCGTCATCGTCGGACGCGCCTTGTACGACGGGCGGGTGACGCTGGCGGACGCGCTGGCGGCGGCGGCCTGAACGACCATGCTCGCCGTCCGCATCATTCCCTGCCTCGATGTGCAGGGCGGGCGCGTCGTCAAGGGCGTCAACTTCGTCGACCTCGCGGACGCGGGCGATCCCGTCGAGGCGGCGCGCGCCTATGACGCGGCGGGGGCGGACGAACTCGTCTTCCTCGACATCGGCGCGAGCCATGAGGGGCGCGACACGATCCTCGACGTGGTGCGCCGCACGGCGGACGTCTGCTTCATGCCGCTGACCGTCGGCGGCGGGGTGCGCTCGGTCGCCGATGCGCGCGCGCTGCTGCTGGCGGGGGCCGACAAGGTCGCGGTCAACTCCGCTGCCGTCGCCGACCCCGCACTGATCGACGCGCTCGCCCGCCAGTTCGGCGAACAATGCGTCGTCGTCGCGGTCGACGCCAAGCAGGTCGCCCCCGGCCCCGGCGGCGCGCCACGCTGGGAAGTCTTCACCCACGGCGGCCGCCGCGCCACCGGCATCGACGCGGTCGCCTATGCGCGTGAGGCGGCGGCGCGCGGCGCGGGCGAAATTCTGCTGACCAGCATGGACCGCGACGGCACGCGGTCGGGCTATGACCTCGCGCTGACCCGCGCGGTCGCCGACGCGGTGCCCGTGCCGGTGATCGCCAGCGGCGGCGTCGGCGGCCTCGGCGACCTCGTCGCCGGGGTGCTCGAAGGCCATGCTAGCGCCGTGCTCGCGGCGTCGATCTTCCACTTCGGCGAGGCGAGCCTCGGCGACGCGCGCTCGACTCTCGCGGCGGCGGGCATCAGGGTGCGTCGGGTATGAGCGCCACCGCCACCGACGACGTTTTCGACCGCCTGCACGCCACCGTCGTCGCGCGTCGCCTCGGCGACCCCGCCGCGTCGTATGTCGCCAAACTCACTGCCAAGGGCCGCGCCAAGATCGCGCAGAAGCTCGGCGAGGAGGCGGTCGAATGCGTCATCGCCGCCATGCAGGACGATGCGGCGGCGCTGACGGGGGAGGCGGCGGACCTGATGTTTCATTTGTCGGTCCTGCTCGCCGACGCCGGACTGGGCTTCGACGACGTGCGCGCCGAATTGCAACGGCGCGAGGGCGTGTCGGGGCTGGCCGAGAAGGCTGGGCGGACGAGCTGAAACAGTCACGTCGTCATGCTGGCGAAGGCCAGCATCCACCGTCCCGCGCGCGGATAAATGGATGCTGGCCTTCGCCAGCATGACGCTGGTAGATCGAGGCCATGCCCGTCCCCGCCCTCGCCCCCTACGACCCCGGCAATATCTTCGCGCGCATCCTGCGTGGCGAAATCCCGTGCAAAAAGGTCTTCGAGGACGACCACGCGCTCGCCTTCCACGACATCAATCCCCAGGCTCCCGTCCACGTCCTCGTCATCCCCAAGGGCGCTTACGTTTCTTGGGCCGACTTCAGCGCCCACGCGTCGGAAACCGAACTCGCCGGGTTCGTCCGCGCCGTGGGCCAGGTGGCGCGCGACCTGGGTCTTGAGGACCCCGGCTACCGCCTGCTCGCCAACGCCGGGGTGCACGCGCACCAGGAGGTGCCGCACCTCCACGTCCACATCTTCGGCGGGCGGCAAATGGGCGCGATGCTGCCGCGCTGAAGGCTAGGCGGCGCGCGCGGGTTCGGGTTGCGCCGTTGCCGCGAGGTGGTTGAGCAACGCGCGCAGGCGGGCCGGCTGGAGCGGCTTGTGCATGACGGGCACGCCGGCGGCGGCGGCGCGCGCAAGGATCGCGGGTTCCATGTCGCCGGTGACGAGGCACGCCGCGCGCGGCCCGTCGGGGCGGCCGAACAGTTGCGCGATGGCCGCCAGCCCGTCGCAGTCGCCGGGCAGGCGGTAGTCGGCCAGCACGATGTCATAGCGGTTGAGGGCGACAAGCGCGGCGGCCTCGCCGACGCTCGCCGCCAGCCCCGCCGTCACGCCCCACTGGCGCAGCAGCAACGCGGTGGCATCGCGGACCATCGCATCGTCGTCGACCAGCAGCACCGTCAGGCCGTGCGTCAGGTCGGGGGCCGCGGCCAGCCGGGGGGCGGCGGGTGCTGCGGCGGTCTCGGGGAGCGCGAAGGCGAACCGCGACCCCCGCCCCGGCATCGAGCGCAGGCCGATCTCGCTGCCCTGCAGCCGCGCCAGCCTGCCGGCAATGGCGAGGCCCAGCCCCAGCCCCTTGTCGCGGTCGCGCTGCGGATTGCCGAGCTGGACGAAGTCGCCGAAAATCCGCAGCCTGTCTGCCGCCGCGATTCCGATGCCGGTATCGTAGACCTCGATGCACACGCTGCACGCCCGCCGCCGCGCCGCGACGAGCACGCCGCCTGCGGTCGTGTAGCGCAGCGCGTTGGCGATCAGATTGACACAGATCTGCTCGGTCAATAGCGCGTCGCCGATCGCCCAGAGCGCAGTGTCGCGGAAGCGCAGGTCGATACCCTGCGCCGCCGCCGTCGCATCGAAATAGCCCGCCAGCCGGTCGAACAGCGCCTGCAGGCCGAACGGCACCGGCCGTGCCTCGACCACCCCGGCCTCGAGTCGCGAAATGTCTAGCAGGCCGCTGAACAGCGTCTCCATCGCCGCGACATTGACCTGGATGCGCCTTGCGACATCCTTTGCCGCCGCGTCGAGCGCCAGCGACTGGAGCGACTCGGAGAACAGCGCGAGGGCGTGGAGCGGCTGGCGCAGGTCGTGGCTGGCGGCCGCCAGCAGTTGCGACTTGGCCAGACTGGCCTGCTCGGCGCGTGCCCGCGCGTCCTCCGCCTCGGCCTTCTCGACTTCGAGCGCGGCGAGCAGGCGAGTGTTCTCGAAGCGGATCGCAAAGCCCTGCGCCAGCTCACGGTGCTGGACGCGGCAGAACAGCGTCAGGATACCCGCGAAGCCGAGCGACGCGATGCCGAGCATGACGTGTCCGTAATCGCCGAACAGCAGCATCCGCGCCATGACGAGGACGAAGATCGCGCCGATGAAGCGGTACAGGCCGCCCGGATTATAGGCGTTGCCGGGCACGCTGCCGCCAGCAATGCCGTACAGCCCGCACATCGTCAGCGCGACGGTCAACGGCGCGCGGACGTCCATGAAGAAGAACGCCGTCGACCCCCAGGTCAGCCCGGCGAGCAGCATATAGCCGCTGTTGCGCGCCGCCGCCGCTTCGAGGCCCGCGTCGTCGTCGGCGGCGAGGCGACGGTAGCGGCGCAGTAGCCAGACGCGATAGGCCTGCGTCACCAGCTGCAAACCCAGCCACGTCAGAACGCGGACCGCCGGGAAGAACGGCGCGGCGGTCGCGACGATATAGACCGTGACGACGCCGGCCGCGGCGAAGCTGTTGGGGATCTGCGCGTAGAGCGTCCGGATGCACGCCGCGCGGACAGGATCGAGGCGCGTCCCCCCGCTCAAGCGATCAACCCGAGTTCGCGCGCGCGCAGCGTCGCCTGCAGCCGCCCGTCGGCGTCGAGCGCCGCGAAGATGTCGGTGAGATGCGCGCGCACGGTGCGCGGTGCGATGTCGAGGCGGCGTTCGATCGCCTTGTTGCTATGGCCTTCGCCGAGCAGCGCCAGCACTTCGAGCTGGCGCGCGGTCAGCGTCGCCGGACCGCCGCGCGCCGCGTCGAAACCGCTGCCGCCTGCCAGTACGCGTTCGAGCGTCGCGACGATGCGCTCGGGCTCCCACGCCTTGGCGATGAAACCGCTTGCGCCGCAATCGCGGCTGCGACGCGGCGCGGCATCGTCCTCGCGCCCCGAGATCATCACGCGCGGCGTCTGCGGCGCGCGCGCGGCGAGCTGGCGCACCGTCTCGAACCCGTCGGTCCCCGGCAGGTGGATGTCGACGATGATCAGGTCGTGGGCGTCGTCGAGCGCCGCCATCGCTGCCGCCGCCGACCCCGCCGCATCGAGTCGCCAATCGGCCCGGTGGTGCGCGAGCATCGCGGCAAAACCGTCGCGAAACAGCGGATGATCCTCGACGAGCAAAATCCGCACCCGACGCCCCTTTGCGCTGCCGTACAGGTCGTTACGCTAGCATGGCAGCTGGGGTTGCGTCTGCCCCGGCGACCGTCCGACGGCGACGCGCGCAACGACGTGCGCGCCCGGCACGAACGACGCGCCGCACCGACCGATCGAAAAGCTTCGCACCAGCGATCCTCGCTTAACTTTGTCCCGAAAATCAGTTTTTGCTTGACATAAAAAACCATATCGGTTAGCACGCCTTCAGAGCGGGCGACGGCTGTCCAAAACGCCGTCCGCTCGTCGCGCGGACTGTACGCTATGCGGGTCGCGCGGCGCGAGATGCACAGGGGCTAACGGCGTTTCCGGCAATGGTCGGGCGCCGGGCAACAAGCGAGTTCAGGAGGACGGATACCAGCGCAACGAGCGACACCCGAGCGCCACCGGCGCAACCGGCGTAACTTCGCGCGCACCACAAGCGTATCGACGCGCATGGCCGCCCAGAACTCGGCCGGTCCTCCGCCCCAAAGCTGCCCCGAAGCGTTTCACAAGCCTGCCCGACCCGGCGTTCCGCGCTCCCTGGACAGGGGAGACGGCAACGCCGGGAAGGGATCCTGACCTGACCGACCCGCGTGGCGACGAGCCGCTACGGGAAATTCGTGCTGCGCCTAAGCCGGCACGCGCCCGCCGCGTCGCCGCCGCAGCGCGCTGCCCGCCAGCCCGAAGCCGCCGAGCATCAGCGCCCATGTCGCGGGCTCGGGCACCGCACCCGCGCCGCCCGGCGTGCCGTTCGCGACCATGCCGCCACCGATGCTCAGCGAATAGGCCGACCCCAGCGCCGGATTGAGCGTGAACAGCGGGTCGATGAAGGCATAGGCCGTGCCGAGTCCGCCCGAATAGTGCGTGTGACCCGCAAAGGCGTCGGCCTCGATCGAGATTTCGCCGATGAAGTCGAGCGGATCGCCGCCGAGAAAACCCGTCGCCGAACTCAAATTGACCGCGAGGTCGAAGGTCCCCATGCCGCACGCGAGCCCGCCGCCATCGCAGCCGATGTTGAGCGTATGCGCAGGCGACCCCGCCAGTGCCGCACTCGTGCGGACATGGATCGACGCCACGCCGCCGCCGGTCTGCGCGATCGTATAGTTGCCGTGGACGCCGAGGATCGATCCGTCGCTGCCCAGCAGCGCGGTCAACGCGTCGGCGGCAGCCTGGTTCGCGGCATGGACGACGACGGTATAGCCGAGCGCCACTGCGCCCTCCATGCCCTCGCTGAGCGAGCGGGTCGAATGGCTCTCGGCGGTCGCCGAGGCGACGGGCACCAGCGTCGTGGTTAGCGTCGCGCCGAGCGCGCTGTCGCCGTAGCTGCGCGTCGCCGCGCCATAGACGACCTGCACCTGGCCATTGTTGATATGACCGTCGACCGGCTGGAAGCCGTCCTGATTGAGCCAATAATAGCCCGTCGTGGCGACCGGTGCAGGCAGGTCGGGCAGCGGCGATGGCGGCGGTGGGGGGTTGCAGCTTTCCGCATCCGGCGGGCACGGCGGCGGACCGCCTTCCTCCGCCATGGCCGGCGCGGCGACGCTGGCCAGCAGCGCCGCGAGCAGCAGCGCCTGTGCGGTCTTCGAACTCGAAATCATTCGTGCCTCCCGGTCGATGCCAAGCAAATCGCGACACCGCGCCGGGTCCCCGCCCGCCGCAGCCGCTCGCTCCACCCCGGCTCGGGATCGGCAAGCCCCTGTTGTTGCGGGTCAGTTAAGCGGCGCGCGACGGGGGCGTCTATTGCCTATATAGGCACCTCGCATCCTCCCCACCGAACGTCGGGCTTGACCCCGCGCGGCGTCCGGGCCAACCCTGCGGCCTTGGACAAGGGGTGCGCGACGGGAACACCCGCGCCGCCGCTGACGAGGGGTCAAGGACTGTGGCGAACTGGCGTATCAAATCGCTCGATGCGATCCTCGCAACGGCGGAGAAAAAGTCGCTGCACCGCAGCCTCGGGCCGGTGCAGCTGACCATGCTCGGCATCGGCGGCATCATCGGCACCGGCATCTTCGTGCTGACCGCCGAGGCCGCGCAGGTCGCGGGGCCCGGCATGCTGGTCAGCTTCGTGCTGTCGGCGACGGTCTGCGGACTGGCGGCGCTGTGCTACGCCGAACTCGCTGCAATGGTCCCCGTTGCGGGGTCGGCCTATACCTACAGCTACGCGACCTTCGGCGAGATTCTGGCGTGGGTCGTCGGTTGGGCGCTGGTGCTCGAATACGCGGTGGCTGCCTCTGCCGTCGCGGTCGGCTGGTCGGGCTATGCCGTCGGCGTGCTCGAAAACCTCGCAGGGATCCACGTGCCGAGCGTCATCGCCAACGGCGACGGCATAATTGCGCGGATGACCTTGCTGTTCGCGCCGATGACGCCCGAACTCCAGACCGCGCTCGATACGGGCGGGCTGATCAACCTGCCCGCCGTCGTCATCGCGCTGGCCGTCACCGCGCTGCTGGTCGTCGGGACCAAGGAGAGCGCGACGGTCAACGCCGTGCTGGTGGTCGTCAAGATCCTCGCGCTGACCGCCTTCATCGCGCTCAGCGTCCCCGCGATCGAGTCGAAGAACTTCATTCCGTTCGCGCCGCTCGGCACCGGCGGGATCATCAGCGCCGCGTCGATCATCTTCTTCGCCTTCGTCGGTTTCGACGCGGTGTCGACCGCCGCCGAGGAGACCAAGGACCCGCAGCGCAACGTCCCGATCGGGCTGATCGGCAGCCTGGTGATCTGCACGATCTTCTACATGCTCGTCGGTGCGGGCGCGATCGGCAGCTTTGGCGCGCAGCCGATGATCGGTCCCGACGGCACCGGCCTCGTCCCCGGTTCGCCCGAACTCGCGGCGCAGTGCACCGCCAGCGGCAACGTCCTGCTGGTCTGCTCGAAGGAGGCGCTGGCGCACGTCCTGCGCTCGATCGGCCATCCGGCGGTCGGCAACATGCTCGGCCTCGCGGCGGGCTTCGCGCTGCCCTCGGTGGTGCTGATGATGATGTACGCGCAGACGCGCATCTTCTTCGTCATGTCGCGCGACGGGCTGCTGCCGTCGGCGCTGTCGAAGGTTCACCCGCGCTTCAAGACGCCGCACATCGTCACCATCGTGACGGGTATCTTTGTCACCATCGCCGCCGCGTTCTTCCCCGTCGGGCAGCTCGCGAGCGTTTCGAACGGCGGCACCTTGTGCGCCTTCTTCTTCGTCGCGCTGGCGATCATGGCACTGCGGCGCTCGGACCCGCAGCGCAAGCGCGCCTTCACGACGCCCGCCGTGTGGGTCGTTGCGCCGCTCGCGGCGGCGGGCTGCGTGCTGCTCTTCCTGTTCCTGTCGATGACCGCCAAGCTGGTGTTCTTCGGCTGGGCGGCGATCGGACTGGTGTTCTACTTCCTCTACGGTCGCACCCGCTCGAACGTCGCGCGCGGCATCAGCGAGGTGCACGAACTCGATAGCGACAGTCCCCCGCTCGGCGTGCCGCCGATGCCGGGTGCCCCTGCCGCCGGGGTCAATCAGGCCTGAACCGGTCTGGCGGCGAAAGTCAGCGCGGCCCGTCGCGCAAGCGCCGCCGCCCGAGGCGCGGTTCGCGCTTCAGGCCCGGTGCGCCGCCCTGGATGACCGCGCGCAATTCGGCGCGCTTCTCATGGATCGACGCGATCACCGGCCCCATCCGCACGCCGAGGTCGACGAGCACCGCCTCGGCGAGTTGCAGGCTCGACTCGACCGTCTCGGGAACCGCGTCGGTGACGCCGAGCCGGTACAACCGCGTCGCGTGGCCCGCGTCGCGGGCGCGCGCGACGACGCAGAGGTCGGGGTGGCGCTCGCGGATGACGCGGACCAGCGTGTCGAGGCCGGTCGAGCCGTCGACGGTCAGCACCACCGCCCCCGCGCTGCCCAGTGCCAGCCCGTCGAGGAGTTCGGGCCGCCGCGCATCGCCATAGATGACATTCAGGCCCGCGCGCCGCAGCCGCGCGACCGAATCGGGGTCGCTGTCGATCGCCAGCCACGGCTTGCCGTGGACGTCGAGGAGGCTCGCGACCATCCGTCCGACGCGCCCGAAACCGATGATGACGGTGCGCCCGGCGGTCGCGGGCGCGAGCGCGGCGGCGACCATTTCGGGCACGCTGCTGCGCCCCGACCCGAGACGCCGCTCGACCGCCTGTCCCGCCAGCCCGAGCAGCGGCGCGACGGCGAGGCCGAGGCCGGTCACCAGCAGCGCGAGGTCCGCCGTCGCGCCGGTCAGCAGCCCGCCCGCCGTCGCGGCGCCGAGCACGATCAGGCTGGTCTCCGACGGTGCCGCGAGGAGCGCGGCGACATGCGCGGCGACGCCGGTGGCGCGCCCGGTGAGGCGCAGGAAGACGCCGACCACCACCGCCTTCGTCGCGACGACCGCCGCGACGCCGCCGACGACGAGCAACGGGTGCCCGGCGACGGCGGCAAGATCGAGGCGCATGCCGACCCAGATCAGGAAAACACCGAGCAGCAGGCCCTGGAACGGGGCGATCGCCGCCTCGATCTGGCGGCGGTACTCGGTTTCCGCGAGCATGATCCCCGCGACCAGTGCGCCGACGGCGGGGGACAGGCCTGCGTAGGCGGTCGCCGCCGCGCTGCCGATCAGCACGACGAGCGACGCGGCGAGAAAGAGTTCGGGGCGGCGGGTCCGCGCCGCCTGCAGGAACAACGGGCGCAGCGCGAGACGGCCGGCGAGCACGATGCCGCCGATACTGAGCAGTCCCAGCGCGAGCCCGCTGAGCACCCCGCCCGCCGCGCTCCCCGCGCCGAGCAGCAGCAGGACAGGCGCGATGGCGATATCCTGGAACAACAGGATGGCGAACGCCGAGCGCCCCGCCTGGCTGCCGATCCGCCCCGACGCGCCGAGCATCTGCAGGCCGACCGCCGTCGACGACAGCGCCAGCGCGACGGCAACGCTGAGCGTCGCGGCGATCCCGAGGTGGAACGGCACGAGCAGCGCCGCGACCGCCGCCGTGCCCAGCGCGAGGCTCGCCGGTCCGAGGCCGAAGACCAGCCGCCGCATCGTCCGCAGCCGCTCGACCGACAGTTCGAGGCCGAGCGCGAACAGCAGCATCGCGATACCGATCTCGGCCGCCGGGGCGAGCGCGCCGGCGTCCGAGATCATCGCCCCCGACAGCGCGGGCACGCGCGCCAGCCCGTGGGGGCCGACGCCGACGCCGACGAGGATGAAGCCGACGACGGGCGAAATCCTGAGCGCAGTAAACGCCGGAATCACCAGCCCCGCCGCGCCGAGAACGACGACGAGATCGCGAAAACCGGGCGAGTCGAGGGGCAGCGACATGGGGGCAGGGTGGCACGCGGGGCGTTTCGCGTCGCCCCTCTCTCTTCAGGGGAGAGGGATGGGCCCGCGCCCCCTTCGGGGCGTGGGAGGGAGAGGGGGCGTGGCGGCGCGGTCGACTTCGCGCCTTCGCCCCCTCTCTCTGGTCGCCGAAGGGCGACCTGTCCCTCCCCTCAAGGGGAGAGGGTAGGAATCATGCCCGCGCCATCACCACGCGCTCCAAAATCACCAGCGGCATGGCACCCTGCCGCAGCACGTCGTGGAACGCCTTGGGATCGAACGCCGCGCCCTGCTTCGCGCGCACCGCGTCGCGCAGCTTGACCCACTGCGTATGCCCGACCTTGTAGCTCAGCGCCTGCGCCGGGCCGACACTGTAGCGGTCGACTTCGCGCTGCGAGCGACCGGGCGCGAAGCCGGTGGTCGCGACCATGTAGTCGGTGGCCTTCTCGCGGCTCCAGCGCTTGTAGTGGATGCCGGTGTCGATGACGAGGCGCGCGGCGCGGAACAGGAAGCTCTGGAGATAGCCGATGCGCCCGAGCGGGTCGCCTTCGTACAGGCCGAGTTCGTCGGCAACCTGTTCGGCGTAGAGCGCCCAGCCCTCCGAGTACGCCGAATAGCCGCCGCGACGGCGGATCAAGGGGATATCGGTCGACTCCTGGGCGATGCTGATCTGGAGGTGATGGCCGGGGACGGCCTCGTGATAGGTCAGCGTCGGCAGGCCGAACTTCGGCCATTCGTGCGTGTCCTTGAGGTTGATGTAGTAGGCGGCGGGGCGTGACCCGTCGAGCGCTGCGCCTTGGTAATAGCCGTTCGACGCGCCGTCCTGGATGAACACGGGCACGCGGCGGACCTCGACGGGGGCCTTGGGCAGCGTCCGGAAGACCTGCGGCAGGCGCGTGTACGCCGCCTTGATCTGGTCGTTGAGCTTGGCCAGCAGTTCGGCGCGCCCCGCGTCGTCGTTGGGGTAGTTGAGCGCGGGGCGGTCGCCGAGCGCGGTCAGGCGCGCGCCGACCGAGCCTTGGGTCAGGCCCTGCGCCTTGAGCATCGTATCGAGACGGCCCGAGATTTCGGCGACCTGCGCCAGACCGAGGCGGTGGACTTCGTCGGGAGTCAACTCGGTGGTCGTCGAGCTTTTGACCCCCGCCGCATAATAGGCGTCGCCGTCGGGGAGACGCCAGACGCCCGCCTCGTGCGTCGCCTTGGCACGCAGCGCGGTGATCGCGGCGATGTGGCGGTCGAAAGCGGGGAAGATCAGCGACTGGACGATCACCATCGCCTTGTCGCCGTAGCCGCCGCTCAACCCCGCGAGCTTGGCGCGGCGCACGAGCGAGTCGACGAGGACGGTCTCGACGGCGGGTTGCTTGCGCAAGGCATTCAACTGCTGAAGCGTCACGTCGAGGGCGAAATCGGGGGCGAAGACGCCGCGCGCCGCGTCGCTCATCTGGCGTGCGAGGCTGTCGTCGAGCGCCTTCGGGAACGCGGCAAGGCGCGCAAGGTACGCATCCGCATCGGCCGCAGTGACGATCTTGTGGGTCGAATCGAGGAAGTCGGGGATGCCGCGATACGGCCCCTGCTGCTGGGTGATGACATAGGGCTGAAAATTGCCGCGTGCCGAGCCGAAGGTGAAACGCTCCTCCGCCGCGATGCCGCGCGTCAGGTCGTAGTCAATGATCTCGTAGTCGAGCGCCGGACCGGCGGTGAGTTTGGTCCGGTCGATGGCACGAAGGCGCTTGAGGCGGTCCTTCTGGCGGTTCAGCCGGTCGACTTTCCCTTGCGCCGAATAGTCGTTGAGCTGCGACTTGAGGCCCGCGCGCGCGCCCTTGTCGAGGCCGAGGCTCGACGCGCCTTCGGGCGATTCGTCGACGCCCTCGTTGAAGAAGGCGTCGAACAGCGTCGCAAGCTTGGCGTCTTCGCTGCCCGGCGCGGCGGCGGCGCGTACCGCGGCGGGGAGGGCGAAGGCCGCCCCGGTGAGCGCGGTCGAGAGGGCGAACTGGCGGCGGTTCATGCGAAGCGACTCCCAAGGTTTTGCGGAGGTTGTGGCGCGGGGTCGGGGGCGTGTCGAGGGCCGTCCGAAATTCCGACCGTCATGCTGGCGCAGGCCAGCATCCAGCGTTCCGCGTGCGGACAGATGGATGCTGGCGTGCGCCAGCATAACGACTATGTAGTAAAGGCTGCCCCAACCGGCCCCCTTTGCGTACCCCTACAACGTCGGCTGATCGAACCGCCGCGGCATCACTTCGGCGTGCAGCTTGAGGATCGCCGTCGACCCCGTCGTCTTGCACAGCCCCGGCACCAGCGCATGGACGACGCACGCCGCGCTGGCGGCCGCGAGCTTGCCCGCCGTCGTCAGCGACGCGACGAGATGCTCGACATAGCCCTCGCCGACGCTGCGCGGATGGTCGATGAACAGGCGGGCGAACATCGTGGCGGCTCCGGGGATCGTGCCGCGACCGTATCGCAAATCGCGGGCGAGCTGCCAAGTGACAGCGCGCGGCGCACGCGCTACACGGGCGCGGCGCGGGCGATTAGCTCAGTTGGTAGAGCGCTTCCTTTACACGGAAGATGTCGGCGGTTCGAGCCCGTCATCGCCCACCAGTCCGCGCAGCCCCCGGTGTCGGCTTGACACTTGACGTTAACGTCAACTAGAGCCGCTGCCATGCCCGACCGCGCCCATGCCTTTGCCCACGCGCCGCTGCCGCCGCCCGCGAACGATGCCGCGTCGTTCACGATCACCGAGCTTGCCGTGATGTTCAACGTCACGCCGCGCGCCATCCGTTTCTACGAGGACAACGGCCTGATTGCGCCTGAGCGGCAGGGGCAGAACCGCGTGTATTCCCGAAGGGATCGTGCGCGGCTGGCGTGGATATTGCGCGCCAAGAACGTCGGTTTCAGCCTCGCCGAAATCCGCGAGATGATCGACCTCTACGATGTCGGCGACGGGCGCGTGAAGCAGCGCCGCGTGACGCTCGAGAAATGCCGTAACCGGCTCGCCGCGCTCGCCGAACAGCGCACCGACATCGACGCGACGATCGACGAATTGCAATCATTCTGTGTGCTGCTCGAAAATATCGTTCACGAACCCAGCCAGCACTGAGGGACCGACCCGATGCCGAGCTACCGCGCGCCTGTCAAAGACACCGCCTTTGTCCTGTCGGCGATCGTCGGCCTCGACAAATACTCCAACCTGCCGGGCTTCGCCGACGCGACCCCCGACGTGGTGCAGGCGATCCTCGAGGAGGGAGCCAAGTTCTGCGAGAACGTGCTGGCACCCTTGAACCTGCCCGGCGACCAGCAGGGCTGCACGCGCCACGCCGACGCCAGCGTCACGACGCCCGATGGCTTCAAAGCGGCCTACGACCAGTTCGTCGAAGGCGGCTGGGGGACGCTGGGGGCCGATCCGCAGTACGGCGGGCAGGGCCTGCCGCATGTCGTCGCCACCGCCATCGCCGAATATATGTCGAGCGCCAACATGGCGTTCTCGATGTACCCCGGCCTCAACGAAGGCGCGCAGGCGGCGATCGCGGCTGTGGGTAGCGACGCGCAGAAGGCGATGTACCTGCCCAATATGGTCCACGGGCGCTGGACGGGGACGATGAACCTGACCGAGCCGCAGTGCGGCACCGACCTCGGGCTGATCCGCACGCGCGCCGAGCCGCAGGCCGATGGCACGCACAGGATCACCGGCACCAAGATCTTCATCTCGGCGGGCGAGCACGACCTTAGCGAGAACATCGTCCACCTCGTGCTGGCCAAGACCACCGGCTCGCCCGACGACGTCAAGGGCATCAGCCTTTTCATCGTGCCCAAGTATCTGGTCAACGACGACGGCTCGCTGGGGCTACGCAACGGCGTCGCGTGCGGGTCGATCGAGCACAAGATGGGCATCCACGCCAATTCGACGTGCCTGATGAACTACGACGGGGCGACAGGTTATCTGATCGGCGAGGAGCGCAAGGGGCTGCGCGCGATGTTCATCATGATGAACGCGGCGCGGCTCGGCGTCGGCGTGCAGGGGCTGAGCCAGGGCGAGGTGGCGTACCAGAACGCCGCGAACTATGCCCGCGACCGCGTGCAGGGCAAGGCCCTGGGGATCGTCGCCAATGCCGACGCTATCCCGCAGCCGACCTCGAAAGCCGACCCGATCATCGTCCACCCCGACGTGCGGCGGATGCTGATGGACGGGCGCGCCTTCAACGAGGGCGCGCGCGCGCTGATCCTGTGGGGGGCCTTGCAGGTCGATCTGGCGCACAAGGCGGCGACGCCGGAGGAGCGGCAGCTCGCCGACGACCTGATCGGGCTGCTGACGCCCGTCATCAAGGGCTATTGCACCGACAAGGGCTATGAGATCGCCACCAAGAGCCAGCAGGTCTTCGGCGGCCACGGCTATATCGTCGAATGGGGGATGGAGCAGTTCGTCCGCGACGCGCGCATCGCGCAGATCTACGAGGGCACCAACGGCATCCAAGCGATGGATCTCGTCGGGCGCAAGCTGGCGATGAACGGCGGGCGCGGCCTGCGGGCGTATCTGGCGTTCGCCGGACAGGCGGTCGCCGATGCCGCCGCCGATGCGCGGCTGGCAGTGGTGGCGGAGCCGCTCGGCAAGGCGCTGGGCGAGCTGCAGGCGGCGACGCTGTGGCTGATGCAGAACGGCATGGCGAACCCCAACAATGCGGGTTCAGGGGCGACGGCGTATCTCGACATCCTCGGCATCGTCAGCCTTGGGCATATGTGGCTGCTGATGGCGCGAGCCGCACACGAGGCGTTGGACGCCGGAACCGCTGACCGCGATTTCTACGAGGCCAAGCTGATCACCGCGCGCTATTATGCCGAGCGCTACTTCCCCGACGCGGGGGCGCTGCGGCGCAAGCTCGAAGCGGGCAGCGAGGCGATGATGGCGATGCCGGCGGCGGCGTTCTGATTTTGCATTTGGAGTAGCGTGATGACTAGTGAGCAGCCCATGGGCCTAGTCGGTCTGCGCGTTCATCGATCGCACGAGCTTAAATGTTTCCAGTGCGACAATACGCATAGGGTTCGAAAATACATATTCGCAGACAGTGAAGATCAAGCGAGAGCGTTTGCAGCGTTGGCAGGTTTTGTAAGAAGCGAGCATAATTTGACTGTACACGAGATGACCCACTGGCTGGATCAACCGGAAGATCAAACGATGCGGTTGCTACAAATCGCGCTCAGGGATGGTTATCGTGGTATAGCTGTAATAGGCGTTGACGATATAATTATCGGAGACCGTACGGACGCCCCACTAGAACTTCATCAGTCATAAGTCTGAGCTGGAGACACCACTATGCCCGAAGCCTATATCTACGACGCCGTCCGCACCCCGCGCGGCAAGGGCAAGAAGGACGGCAGGCTCCACGAGATCACGCCGATCCAGCTCGCGACGCAGGTGCTCCAGAGTATCCGCGACCGCAGCGACATCGACACCGCCGACGTCGACGACGTCATCCTCGGCTGCGTTTCGCCCGTCGGCGAGCAGGGCAGCGACATTGCGCGCGTCGCGGTCCTCAACGCCGACTATGCCGAGACCACGGCGGGGGTGCAGGTCAACCGCTTCTGCGCGAGCGGGCTCGAGGCGGTCAATATCGCCGCTGCCAAGGTGATCGCGGGCGAGGCGCTGTTCGCCATCGGCGGCGGGGTCGAGAGTATGAGCCGCGTCCCGATGGGCTCCGACGGCGCGGCGTGGGCGATGGACCCGGCGGTCGCCTACAAGACCTATTTCGCGCCGCAGGGCATCGGCGCCGACCTGATCGCGACGAAGTACGGCTTCAGCCGCGCCGATGTCGACGCCTATGCGATGGAAAGCCAGCGCCGCGCCGCGCGGGCGTGGAAGGAGGGGCGGTTCCGCAACTCTGTCGTCGGGGTCAGGGACGTGATCGGCGAGGTCGTCCTCGACCATGACGAGCATATGCGCCCCGGCACCGACATGCAGTCGCTCGGCAGCCTCAACCCGGCGTTCACCGCGATCGGCGAGGCGATGCCCGGCTTCGACGCCATCGCGCTGATGAAATACCCCGAGGTCGAGCGCATCGAGCACGTCCACACCGGCGGCAATTCCAGCGGCATCGTCGACGGCGCGGCGGCGGTCCTCGTCGGCAGCCGCGAGATCGGCGAGAAATACGGGCTCAAGCCGCGCGCGCGCATCCGCGCCATGGCGTCGATCGGGTCGGAGCCGATGATCATGCTGACCGGCCCCGAATTCGTCGCGGCGAAGGTGCTGCAGCGCGCCGGGATGACCGCCGACGACATCGACCTGTTCGAGTTGAACGAGGCGTTCGCCAGCGTCGTGCTGCGCTATATGCAGGCGATGAAGCTCGATCACGACCGCGTCAATGTCAACGGCGGCGCGATCGCGATGGGGCACCCGCTCGGCGCGACCGGCGCGATGATCCTCGGCACCGTGCTCGACGAGTTGGAGCGCACGGGAAAGGGCACCGCGCTGATCAACCTGTGCGTCGGCGCAGGCATGGGCACGGGCACGATCTTCGAGCGGATGTAGGCTTGCTCCTCCCTCCCCTTCAGGGGAGGGGCGAGAGACGCCGAAGGCGGCCCGGGGGTGGGGGCTTAGCCGCGCAACGGAATTCAGACCCAACCCCACCCCCGGGCCGCCGCGAAGGGCGGCGTCTCTCGGCCCTCCCCTGAAGG
>CAXTSL010000016.1:34778-40028 GCA_964246975.1 uncultured Sphingomonadaceae bacterium | reverse complement strand
CGGCAAGCCGGTGGCGGCGGCGATCAACGGGCTGGCGCTCGGCGGCGGGCTCGAGTTCTGCCTCGCCTGCCATTACCGCGTGTGCAGCGACAATCCCAAGGTGACGCTCGGCCTGCCCGAAGTCATGGTCGGGCTGTTCCCCGGCGGCGGCACGCAGCGCTTGCCGCGCATCATGGGCGTCCAGCCCGCGCTGATGTACCTCCTCCAGGGCAAGAACATGAGCCCGCAGGAGGCGCTCGGCTTCGGCGTTGTCCACGAACTCGCCCCGGCGGGCGAGGTGGTGACGCGCGCCAAGGCGTGGCTGCTCGCCAACCCGACCAAGGCGACGCAGCCGTGGGACGAGAAGAGCTTCAAGTTCCCCGGCGGCGTCGGCGCGTTCAACCCGGCCTTCGCGCAGACCTTCATGGCGGGCACGGCGATGACCGCGAAGCAGACCAACCACAATATGAACGCCCCCATCGCGATCCTCAGCGCGGTGTACGAGGGGTCGCAGCTGCCGATGGACACCGCGATCCGCGTCGAATCGAAATACTTCGCCAAGGTCGTCGCCGACCCGCAGGCGGGCAACATGATCCGCTCGCTGTTCGTCTCGAAGCAGGCCGCCGAAAAGGGCGCGCGGCGGCCCAAAGGTCTGGCCCCCAGCCCGGCGAAGAAGATCGGGATGCTCGGCGCGGGGCTGATGGGGGCGGGCGTTGCGATGGTCTCGGCGCAAGCAGGAATCGAGGTCGTGCTGCTCGACCGCGACCTCGCGGCCGCCGAGAAGGGCAAGCAATATACCGCCGACCGGCTGGCGAAGAAGCGCACCAGCCCGGAGAAGACCGCCGAACTGCTGGCGCGTATCCACCCGACCGCCGACTATGCCGATCTCGCGGGCTGCGACCTGATCATCGAGGCGGTGTTCGAGACGCGCGACATCAAGGCGGGCGTCACCCGGGCGACCGAGGCGGTCGTCGGTGCGGACACGATCTTCGGGTCGAACACTTCGACGCTGCCGATCACCGGCCTCGCCGAAGCGTGGTCGAAGCCCGCCAATTTCATCGGCATCCACTTTTTCTCGCCCGTCGAGAAGATGCCGCTGGTCGAGATCATCGTCGGCAAGGAGACGGGACCCGAGGCCATCGCCAAGGCACTCGATTACGTCGCGGCGATCCGCAAGACCCCCATCGTCGTCAACGACAGCCGCGGCTTCTACACCTCGCGCTGCTTCGGCACTTACGTGCAGGAAGGCCTCGCGCTGCTCAGCGAAGGCACCAACCCAGCGCTGATCGAGAACGTCGGGCGAAACATGGGGATGCCCGTCGGCCCGCTCGCGGTCAACGACGAGGTCGGCCTCGACCTGTCGTACAAGGTCGGCCAGCAGACCAAGGCTGATCTTGGCGACAAATACGTCGAGCAGCCCGGCAGCGCGGTGATCGAGACGATGCACGCGCTGGGGCGGCAGGGGCGCAAGAACGGCAAGGGCTTCTACGTCTATCCCGAAGCGCCTGCGAAGAAGTACCTGTGGCCCGAACTCGTCGCGACGGTCAGCGACGGCGCGGCGGCGACGCAGCCGACGCCCGAGGCGGTGCGCGAGCGGCTGCTGTATCGCCAGATGGTCGAATGCGCGCGCTGCTTCGAGGAGGGCGTGCTCGAAACCCCCGAGGACGGCGATCTCGGCGCAATCTTCGGCTGGGGCTTCGCGCCGTTCACCGGCGGGCCGTTCAGCCACATGGACACGCTCGGGCTGGCCAACGTCGTCGCGATCCTCGACGGTCTGGCGCAGCGCCACGGGCCGCGCTTCACCCCGCCGCAACTGCTGCGCGACATGGCCGACAAGGGCGAAACCTTCTACGGGCGCGCGGCGGCGAAGCTGGCGGCGTAGGGCGAAATCGGGGTAGTGTCGGATCAGGATCAAACTCTCGACGTCCGCGAACAGCTGGCACGGATCGGAAAGCTGGACGCCGAGACAGCGAAGATCGTTCAGGAGACTCGCTTCGCGCGACCGCAAATTATCTTTGCGGGCGGGCTCGCAACCGCAGGGGGTCATCGGTGCAGGCGCGGCGTTGATTAAAGTGTTTGTCGAATGAAGGGAAAGCCTGTGGGTCAGCCGGACGTACCGCCCCCCTTCGATCTGACTGCCGAAGTGGCGCGGATCGACCAACGCCGGGCGAGGCTGCATGTCGAAATGGACCGCGCGCATGCAGCCGCGTCGGCGAGCCTCTGGCCTTGGGCGCTATGGCTGGTCGTTGTCATCGTCGCGGGGGTCGTGCTCGGCCTGGCGCTGTAGGCGGTCGCGGCCACCGCGCAGCTCAAAGCAATCCCAGCGCCCTGAAGCTCGCGTGCCCCGTCCGCCCGATCACGACATGGTCGTGGACGCTGAGGCCCAGCGGCTTGCCCGCCTCGACGATCTGCCTGGTCATCTGGATGTCGTCCCGGCTCGGGCTGGGGTCGCCGCTGGGGTGATTGTGGACGAGGACGAGGCCGCTCGCGCCGAGTTCGAGGGCGCGCTTGACGATCTCGCGCGGATAGACCGGCGCGGCGTTGACGGTACCGCTGCCCATCGCCTCGTCGCGGATCATGACGTTGCGATTGTTGAGGAAGATGACGCGGAATTCCTCGGTCATGCGGTGCGCCATCGCGGCGTGCAGATAATCGGTCAGCGCCTGCCAGCCGCTGAGCACGGGGCGGTCGAGCGCGGCGGTGCGGAGCGTGCGCTGGACGGTCGCCTCGACGAACTTGAGCGCGGCGGCGGCGCCCGGCGTCAGGCCGTCGATCTTCGCCAGTTCGGCGGGCGACGCGGCGAGCAGCGCGGCGAGGCTGGCGAACCCCCCCGCCTTGTCGTCGAGCAGGCGCTTGGCGAGCGGCTTGGTATCGCGGCGCGGGATCGCGAGGCCGAGCACGTATTCGAGGAGCTCGTAGTCGTGGAAGGCATCGCCGCCGCCCGCCAGCAGCCGGTCGCGCAGGCGCTCGCGGTGGCCGGCGCTGTCGCTCTCGGGCGCGACGCTCACACCGCGTAGGGCGGACAGTCGAGTCCGGCGGGCGAGCGCGTGAAGACTTCGTTGCCGTCCGCCGTGATGCCGACACTATGCTCGAACTGCGCCGACAGCGAGCGGTCGCGCGTCACCGCCGTCCAGCCGTCGTCGAGCAGCTTGACCTTGAACGTACCGAGATTGATCATCGGCTCGATGGTGAAGATCATCCCCGGCCGCAGCAGGTCGCCGGTGCGCGGCCGCCCGACATGGACGACGTTGGGCGCATCGTGGAAGACGCGACCGACGCCGTGGCCGCAGAAATCGCGCACCACCGAACAGCGCTGGCCTTCGGCATAGCTCTGGATCGCGTGGCCGACATCGCCGAGCGTGTTGCCGGGCTTCGCCGCCGCGATGCCGCGCTGCAGGCACTCGTAGGTGATGTCGACGAGGCGGCGCGCCTTCAAGGGTACGTCGCCGACGAGGAACATGCGGCTGGTGTCGCCGTGCCAGCCGTCGACGATCACCGTTACGTCGATATTGGCGATGTCGCCCGCTTTCAGGCGTTTGGCCCCCGGCATGCCGTGGCAGACGACGTGATTGACGCTGATGCATAGCGAATGGGAGTAGCCGCGGTAGAAGATCGTCGCGGGGATCGCGCCGTTGGCGAGGACGAATTCATAGGCGAGCCGGTCGAGTTCGCTGGTCAGCACTTCGGGAACAACGTGCGGCACGAGCATGTCGAGGACCTGCGCCGCGAGCCGCCCCGCCTTGTGCATGCCCGCGAAAGCTTCGGCACCGTGGATCTTGATCGTCGCCGTGCGTTCCTCGGCGTCGGTCAGGCTTTCGTAGGTGGCGGCAGCGTAGCTCATTGTGACGATGTATGCCGGGGGAGGGCGGGGGGCAAGGCGGGCAACGGTCCTCCCCCTTCTTCAGGGGGAGGTGGCGCGCAGCGACGGAGGGGGCACCCGCGCGCGGCAAGGCCCCCTTCGTCGGCTACGCCGCCACCTCCCCCTGAACAGGGGGAGGAGCAGGGGCGCAAGCCGCCGCGACCGCTGCCTCGGCGACGGCACGGTGGCCGACGGCGTCGAGGAACAATCCACCTTCGACGATCGCGAGGAGGAGTGCCGCCGGGCGCGCCGGGTCGCTGGCGTCGAGATGGTCTTCGGTCCAGCGGACGAACCCCGCCATGATGCCGGTTGCAAGCGTCCGGTCAGGCTCGCGCCCGCGCGCCGCGCCGCTCGCGAGTTCGAGCCACAGCTGCATGTAGGGCCGCAGCGCAGGCGCGCCGACCGCCGACCAGAGCGCGCCGAGCAGCGCCGCGAAGCCGAGGCGCGTGCCCGGCGGCAGCGCGGCGTCGAGCATGGCGGTCAGCCGCGCCGCGATCCGCTCGAGCGTCGCGGCGAGCAGCGCGTCCTTGTCGGCGAAATAATAGAGCAGCATCCGGTCGCTCGTCCCCGCCGCCGCGGCGAGCGCGCGCAGGCTGGTTCCCGCAAGGCCGACGGCAAGCAGATGGTCGGCCATGCGGTCGATAGCCGCATCGCGGCGCGCCTCGCGAATTTTCATGCGGATTCCTGTAGCGCCTGCTACGCGGAAAGGATATGTAGCAACCACTACATAAACGGGAGCGCGGCGATGACCTCATTCTGGCGGAACTGGCTGACGATCTGGTGCGGCGTGGTGGTGCTGTTCGGGGCCGTGCTGACGCTTGCGGCGTCGCCGCGCACCGATGCGCCGGTTCGCGCCTTGCTCGCGGCGATGGGGCCGCAGCGCGATGTGGCGATAACCGATCCGCTGCGCTTTGCGACCGCGTTGATGGGCGCGGTGACGCTCGGCTGGGGGCTGACGCTCTATGCGGCAATTCGCACGGCGGTCCGCCTCGGTGACAACGGGCGCGGCCTGTGGGTCGGGATCGTCGCGAGCCTGCTGGTCTGGTTCGCCGTCGACAGCGGCCTGTCGGTCGCGACCGGCTTTGCGCTCAACGCCCTGTCGAACGGTGTCTTGCTCGCGGCCTTCCTGCTGGCGGTTTGGCGCAGCGGTGTTTCTGGAGCGACGCGGCACGCCTTCGACACCGGGCTTGCATAACTCGGCTGGGGCATCCATATACCATCCAGAACGATGGCTATTGGATGTCAACGAAATGGATTCGTTCCCGCGCGCCGAAAGCGAGAAGCTGACGATCAACCTCGGTTTCGTCGATCTCGGCCATATCGACCTGCTCGTCCGCGACGGCTTCTACAGCAACCGCAGCGATATGATCCGCACCGCCGTGCGCAACCAGCTCGCGCGTCACGATGCGGTC
>CAXTSL010000016.1:29798-34768 GCA_964246975.1 uncultured Sphingomonadaceae bacterium | reverse complement strand
GGCCAAAGCAGTCGCACGCCAGCAGCTCGATCTCGGCATCAGCCACTTCACCAAGGCACGGCTCGAGGCGGCGGTCGCGGCGGGCGAGCGGCTCGACATCCGCGTCCTCGGCCTCGCCAGCTTCGCCGCCGACGTGACCCCCGACCTCGCCCGCGCGGCGGTCGCATCGCTGACCGTGCTCGGCGCGCTGCATGCCAGCGCAGGCGTCAAGGCGGTGCTCGCCGATCGCATGACATGACCGAAAATCAAGGAACACCGATGAACTTCGCTCTTCCCGAGACGATGCGCGATGCGCTGCGCCTGACGCGCAGCGGCGACCTGACGGGCGCAACTGCACTGCTGCGCGGCGGCAGCGCGGCCCCTGCGCCAAGCCCGAGCGTCCGGCCGCCGAGCCATCTGACCCCAGCGCGGGTCCGCAGCGCGCGGCTGATCGATCCCGCGCCCCCCGCCGCCGCGCGCGACGATACTCCGAAGCGCGGTAATTTCACCGACCGACGCTACAAGGGGCCGGAGGGCGCGATGGACTATTCGCTCTACGTGCCTTCGGGAGCCGGAGCCGGTCTGCCGCTCGTCGTCATGCTTCACGGCTGCACGCAGGACCCGCACGACTTCGCGCGCGGCACGGGGATGAACGCGCTCGCCGACGAATTGGGCTTCGTCGTCGCCTATCCGCGCCAGCCGCAGCGCGCGCACCGCCAAAAATGCTGGAACTGGTACCGCCCCGGCGATCAGGCGCGCGGGCAGGGCGAGCCCGCGCTGATCGCCGGACTGACGCGCGAGATCGCCGCCGCCCAGCGGTGCGACCCCGCGCGCGTCTATGTCGCGGGCCTGTCGGCGGGCGGCGCGGCGGCGGCGATCATGGCGGCGGCCTATCCCGACCTCTATGCCGCTGTGGGTATCCATTCGGGGCTCGGCTGCGGTGCCGCGCACGACCTGCCGAGCGCGCTGGCGGCGATGCAGGGCCGGGGCGCGCGCAACGTCGCGTCGCAAGGCTTTACCCCCGTCATCGTCTTCCACGGCGACCGCGACACGACCGTCAGCGACGCCAACGCCCGTGCCATCGTCGCCGCCGCCACCGCCGCGTTCGGCGATGCGCTGAAGGTCGAGACGATCCCCGGCGCCAGCGTTGGCGGCACACGCTACACCCGCACGGTCCGCCGCGACGCGGGCGGTCGCGCGGCGATCGAGCACTGGACGCTGCACGGCGCGGGCCATGCCTGGTCGGGCGGAAAGGCCGACGGCTCGTATACCGATCCGGCAGGCCCCGAGGCGTCGCGCGCCATGCTGGAGTTCTTCCTCACGCACCGGATGGCAGCAACTGCTTGAAGCGTTTCAGGGAAACGCCAGATAGATCCACACCGGCGCGTAGAGCGGCGTCCCTTGCGCGTTCGACGGAGTGATGCCGTCGGCGACCGGCGCACTGTGCCGGGGCGCGGGGTTGACCGCGATGCCGAGGGCGCTGGGGTCCGCCTTCGTATGGAGCTGGTGGCTGTTGCCGTAGATCGTCGCCGCGCCGTCGACGAGGAAGGGCGTCCCGCCCGGTGCATCGAGGCCGATCGCGCTCCAGTTGCTGCGCACCAGCGCAAACGGGACCAGCTCGTCGTCGCTGTGCGTGAAACCGTACTGGCGCGACACCGGCGTGACGTTCGGCAGGCTGAACCACTTCGCGTTGGCAAGGCCGACGGTCGGCACGTCGCCCGGGCCCGAGAACATCACGGCACGGTCGAGGCTGTAGAGCTTCGCCATATACGCCGCGTGTCCCGACCCCTGCGAATGTCCGGCGACCGTCACCCGCGACCAATCGACCGCCCCGGCGGTCAGGAACTGGCCCCATCCTTCCGCAGGGTAGGTGCGGTCGAGATAGGCGAGCAACGTCGTCAGCCGCCCGGATATCGAATTGGCGGTGTCGACCGCGACCAGGGCACTCAGATTTTCGCCCGTGATGATTTCGCGCCGGGTGTTTCCGGCACAATCGGGATCGACCGAGGCGGCGCAGAGATCGCCGACCGCCGTCGCATTGGGATAGGTCAGCCCGATGCCGTGATAGCCGCGCGCGGCTCCGGTCCGCACGACCGTCCGGTAGTTGCGCGGAATTGCGCCGGTTCCCGGCAGCATGACGAACAGACGCGCGCGCGCGGTCGCGGCGGGATCGGGGTTGATGACGAAATTCGCGGCGTCGCTCGCCGGGAGTGCTGGCGCGACCGTGACCGGCAGGATTTCGCGCTCGACCTGAACGGGAGCCGGGGTCGGCACGGGAACCGGCGCGGGGGCGGGGGCGGGCGATGGGACAGGCGACGCGGCGGTCGTGCTCCCCGAGGAGCCCCCGCCGCACGCGGCAAGACAGAGGGCGAGCGCGATTGCGCCCGTGCACATGACTGTCCTTGCAGGCGTGGTCCGGCTGTGGCGTTGCATTATTCTCTCTGTCGTATCCGGCGATGCCACGCTCCCTACGCGCAAATCGCCGTAGTCCCTTGCGGTTTCCCGTAGCGCACGTTCGACGCGGCGACCCAAGACGACAAGCCGCCGTCCGCCAGCCGCCCGTTCCGACCGTCCCCGCCCCTTTCCCGCCCCCGCCCGCTGCGCTAGACCCGCGCGGCAATGGCCGCCGCAGACCCCGACCGCATCTACACCGCCGCGCTGCTGGTCATCGGCGACGAGATCCTGTCGGGGCGGACGCAGGATGCGAACCTCGCCTATCTCGCGAAGTGGCTCGGGGTGCAGGGTATCCGGCTGCGCGAGGCGCGCGTCGTCGCCGACGACCACGCGGCCATCGGCGATGCGGTCAACGCGCTCCGCGCCGCCCACGACTATCTGTTCACCACCGGCGGGATCGGGCCGACGCACGACGACATCACCGTCGATGCGATTGCCGCCGCACTCGGCGTCGCGGTCGTCGTCCATCCGCAGGCCAAGGCGATCCTGACGCACTACTACGGCGACAAGCTCACCGACGCGCGGCTGCGCATGGCGCGCGTGCCCGACGGGGCAGAGCTGATCGAGAACCCGCGCACGGGTGCGCCGGGCATCCGCCACGGCAATATCTTCATCATGGCGGGGGTGCCGTCGATCACGCAGGGCATGCTCGCGGCACTCGACGGCACGCTGCAAGGCGGCCGCCCGGTACTCAGCCGCACCGTTGCGGCGTGGACCGCCGAGAGCCAGGTCGCGAGCGTGCTCAAGGCCGTCGAGGTCGGGCATCCGGGGACGCAGATCGGCAGCTACCCGTTCTGGCGTGAGGGGCGAACGGGCGCGAACTTCGTCATCCGCGCGGTCGACGCCGCCGTGCTCGCCGCGTGCGCGGCGGCGTTGCTGGCGGCGCTGAGCGACGCGGGCCTCGCGCCCATCGACGGAGAGCTGTGAGATGAGCGCGGTCCGCCTCATCCTGCTCGGCGCGCTGCTGGCGGCGTTCGTGCTGTTCGCGATCCCCAACTGGACGCCGGTCAGCATCGTTTTCGGCCAGACCGAGATCGTCACGCGGCTGCCGCTGGTGCTGCTGGCGGGGTTCCTGCTGGCCTTCGTGCCGATGGCGCTGACGCACCGCTGGGCGCGGTCGCGCTGGACCGCACGCCTGCTGCGCGCCGAGGTTCCGGGAACCGTTGCCACGGTCAAGCCCTGTCCGCCGAGCCTGGGCCAGCCGACCATCGTGCCCCCGGCGGGCGCATGACCAACCCGGTCTATGTCGCGATCGACACCGCCGACCTGCGCCGCGCGCAGAAGCTCGTCCGCGCAGTCGCGCCGTATGCAGGCGGCATCAAACTGGGCCTGCAGTTTTTCGCGTCGAACGGTCCGGCGGGGGTGCGGAAGCTCGCCGAGCATGGTCTGCCGCTGTTCCTCGATCTCAAGTTCCACGACATCCCCAACACCGTGTCGCGCGCCGTCCAGTCGGTCGGCACGCTCGCCCCCGCGATACTGACCGTCCACGCCGCCGGGGGCCGCGCGATGCTGGCGCGGGCACGCAAGGTCGCGCCCGAAGCCACCAAGGTCGTCGCGGTGACGGTGCTGACCAGCCTCAGCGACCGCGACCTCCAGGCGGCGGGCCTGCGCGAGACGGTCGCGCAGAACGCCGCGCGGCTGGCGCGGCTGGCCAAGGCGTGCGGCCTCGACGGCATCGTCTGCTCGCCGCTCGAAGTCGCGGCGATCCGCGATGCGTGGCCCGATGGTTTCCTCGTCGTCCCCGGCATCCGCCCTGCGGGCAGCGCGCGCGACGATCAGAAGCGCAGCGCGACGCCTGCCGCAGCGCGCGCGGCGGGGGCGTCGATCCTCGTCATCGGGCGGCCGATCACCGGGGCGGACGATCCCGGCGCGGCGGCGGCGGCGATACTGGCGGGGTTGTCGTGATGCCTTACTTCCCCCTCCCCTCCCCGCGCAGCGGAGAGAGGGGAGGGTCGGGGTGGGGAGTGTCCGGGCGAGACGCGGACCCTGCGGTGACACACCCCACCCCGACCCTCCCCTCTCTCGGTTCGCCGAAGAGGCTCACCGGGAGGGGAGGGGGAGGATGACCCTGATCAAAATCTGCGGCCTCAGTACGCCTGAAACCCTCGATGCCGCGATCGGCGCAGGCGCGACGCACATCGGCCTCGTGTTCTTCGCGCGCAGCCCGCGCAACCTCGACCCTGCGCGTGCCGCCGCGCTTGCGGCGCGAGCCCCGGCGCACATCGTCAAGGTCGGGGTGTTCGTCGATGCCGACGACGCGCTGCTCGACGCGACCGCGCCGTTCCTCGACGTGCTGCAACTCCACGGCGGCGAGTCTCCAGCGCGGCTCGCGGCGGTCAGGGCACGCTATCTTAAGGCGGTGTGGAAGGCGGCGGGCGTCGCCACGGCGCCCGACATCCGCACTGCCGAGGCGCGCGCAGGGTGCGCCGACCTGTTGCTCCTCGACGCCAAAGCGCCTAGCGAAGCCCCCCTGCCGGGCGGCAACGGATTGCGCTTCGATTGGCGCGTGCTGAGTGGCGCGCGGCCGACCATGGCGT
>CAXTSL010000016.1:0-29788 GCA_964246975.1 uncultured Sphingomonadaceae bacterium | reverse complement strand
GCCGCACCTGGGTCGGCGAGGCCCCGCGCGGCGTCGAGTGGGGGCTGTCGGGCGGGCTCGAAGCGGACAACGTCGCCGCCGCTGTGCGGACGGCGCGGCCCGGCCTCGTCGACGTGTCGTCGGGGGTCGAGGACGCGCCCGGCGTCAAGTCGGTGGCGAAGATCCGGGCATTCATCGAGGCGGTCAGGACGGCGTGATGGCGAGTGCGGCACTGCAACCCCCGACGAGCCTGCGCAGCGGCCCCGACGCGCGCGGGCATTTCGGTGCGTACGGCGGACGCTATGTCGCCGAGACCCTGATGCCGCTGATCCTCGATCTCGAAACCGCCTACCGCGCGGCGCAGGCCGACCCTGCGTTCGCAGCCGAGTTCGACTGGTTGATGACGCATTATGTCGGGAGGCCCAGCCCGCTGTATTTCGCCGAGGCGCTGACCAGGCATCTGGGCGGTGCCAAAATCTACTTCAAGCGCGACGAGCTCAACCACACCGGCGCGCACAAGATCAACAACTGCGTCGGCCAGATCCTGCTGGCGAAGCGGATGGGCAAGACGCGGATCATCGCCGAGACCGGCGCGGGTCAGCACGGCGTTGCGACCGCCACCGTCGCTGCAAGGTTCGGCCTGCCGTGCGTTATCTACATGGGCGCGCGCGACGTCGAGCGCCAGTCGCCCAACGTCTTCCGGATGAAGCTGCTCGGGGCCGAGGTGCGTGCCGTCGAGAGCGGCTCGAAGACGCTCAAGGACGCGATGAACGAGGCGCTGCGGGATTGGGTGACCAACGTCGACGACACGTTCTACATCATCGGGACCGCCGCAGGCCCGCATCCCTATCCCGAGTTGGTGCGCGACTTCCAGTCAGTGATCGGGCGCGAGGCCAAGGCGCAGATTCTGGAAGCCGAGGGCCGCCTGCCCGACGTGCTGTGCGCGGCGATCGGCGGCGGCTCGAACGCCATCGGGCTGTTTCACCCGTTCCTCGACGACGATGTGCGGATGATCGGCGTCGAGGCGGCGGGGCATGGCATCGAGACCGGCGAACATGCCGCATCGCTGGTCGGCGGGGCCGACGGAGTGCTCCACGGCAACAAGACGCGGCTGCTCCAGGACGCCGACGGCCAGATTGCCGAGGCGCATTCGATCTCGGCGGGGCTCGACTACCCCGGCATCGGGCCGGAACACGCGTGGTTGCATTCGATCGGCCGCGTCGAGTACCAGTCGGCGACCGATGCCGAGGCGCTGGCGGGGTTCCAGCTGCTGTGCCGGACCGAGGGGATTATTCCGGCTTTGGAACCCGCGCACGCGATCGCGGCGGTGGCGCGGTTCGCGCCCGCCATGCGCCCTGACGAGATCGTCGTCGCGAACCTGTGCGGGCGGGGGGACAAGGATATCTTCACCGTGGCTGACGCGCTGGGGGTGGTGCTGTGATCGGCGGAAGGAGGCCCCCTCCGTCGGCTTCGCCGCCACCTCCCCCTAAAGAGGGGGAGGACCTGCTCCTCCCCCTCTTCAGGGGGAGCTGGCGCGTAGCGCCGGAGGGGGCGGGACGATGACCGACCGTCTCGTCGCCCGCTTCTCACTCTGCGCCCGCGAGTCCCGCGCCGCGCTCGTCACCTTCGTCACCGCAGGCGACCCCGGCCCCGACATGTCGGCGCGTGTCCTCGCGGCGCTGGTGCGTGGCGGGGCGGACATCGTCGAGCTGGGGATGCCGTTCACCGATCCGATGGCCGACGGTCCGGCGATCCAGGCGGGCAATATCCGTGCGCTGGATGCAGGCGCGACGCTCAGCGGGCTGCTCGCGATGGTCGCCGCCTTCCGCCGTGAGGATGCCGCGACGCCGCTGATCCTGATGGGCTATTTCAACCCGATCCTCGCCTACGGCCCCGCACGCTTCGCGGCGGACGCGCACGCCGCAGGCCTCGACGGCTGCATCGTCGTCGACCTGCCCCCCGAGGAGGACGCCGAACTGACGCCGCACCTTGTACGCCACGGCCTCCACCTCGTCCGCCTCGCGACGCCGACCACCGACGCGCGCCGCTTGCCCGCCGTCGTCGCGGGTGCGTCGGGGTTTCTCTACTATGTCGCGGTGGCGGGCGTGACGGGGGCAAACAGCGCTGCCGCCACCGACATCGCGGCGGCGGTCGCGCGGATCAAGTCGGTGACCGACATGCCCGTTGCGGTCGGCTTCGGCATCCGCACGCCTGAAGCCGCAGCGGCGGTGGCGCGCGTCGCCGATGCCGTCGTCGTCGGCTCGGCGATCGTCGAGATCATCGGCGCGGCGCACGCGCGACAGGCGAACGACCTGCCCGAACAGGTCGAGGGGTTCGTCCGCAGCCTCGCCGACGCCGTCCGCACCGTCAGGGTCCATATCGAAGACGCGCGCGCGGCGCGCTTTGGGGAGATCGCCGCATGAGCTGGCTCACCGCCACCCGTCAGCGCCTCGGCGGCTTCATATCCCGCCGCGAGACGCCCGAGAACCTCTGGCACAAGTGCCGCAGCTGCGGGACGATGCTCTACACCAAGGAATTCGACGAGAACCTCCGCGTCTGCCCGCGCTGCGATCATCACGAGCGCATCGGCCCGAGCCTGCGCTTCGCCCAGATCTTCGACGGCGGCATCAGCGAGGCCATCGCGGTTCCCGCCGTCCCCGAAGACCCGCTCAAGTTCCGCGATCAGAAGAAATACACCGACCGCCTCAAGGCGGCGCGCACCGCGACCGGCGAAGGCGAGGCGATGATGGTCGCGAAGGGGCACATCGGCGGCGTCGCGGCGGTCGTCGCGGTGCAGGACTTCGCCTTCATGGGCGGCTCGATGGGCCTGGGCGTCGGCGAGGCGTTCCTGACCGGCGCACGCGCGGCGGTCGCAGCACGGTCGCCGTTCGTCGTCTTCACGGCGGCGGGCGGCGCGCGGATGCAGGAGGGTATCCTCAGCCTGATGCAGATGCCGCGCACGACGGTCGCCATCGCCGAATTGCGCGAGGCGGGGCTGCCCTATGTCGTCGTGATGACCGACCCGACGACGGGCGGCGTCACCGCCTCCTACGCGATGCTCGGCGACATCCAGATCGCCGAACCCAAGGCGCTGATCGGCTTTGCGGGCGCGCGTGTCATCGAGCAGACGATCCGCGAGAAATTGCCCGAAGGCTTCCAGCGCGCCGAATATCTGCTCGAACACGGGATGCTCGACATGGTCGTGGCGCGGAAAGATCTGGCCGAGACCCTCGGGCGGCTGCTCGGGCTGCTGACGCGGCGGAGCCTCGCGGCGTGAGCTATTTCACTGCCGTCATCCCCGCGAAGGCGGGGACGCAGCCCTCGTCAAAGGACGCCAGCGAAGCTGTCGAGAAAATTTCTTGTCAAGCGGGCTGGGTCCCCGCCTTCGCGGGGATGACGGCCTGACAATGGAAGCCGCACGCGCGACCGATCCCGTCCTCGACGCGCTGCTCGCCGCCGCTTTCGCGCTGCACGAGCAGACGATGGACTTGGGCCTCGACCGGCTCCAACGCATGCTCCAGCGGCTCGGCAACCCGCACACCAAGCTGCCGCCGGTCTTTCATGTCGCCGGGACCAACGGCAAGGGCTCGACGGCGGCGTTCCTCCGCGCTTGCCTCGAAGCCTCGGGACGCCGCGTCCACAGCTACACCTCGCCGCATCTCATCCGCTTCAACGAGCGCATCCGGGTGGCGGGGCAGGTCATCGACGACGCCGCGCTGATCCAGCTGTTGTCCGACGTGCTCGCAGTCAACGGCGGCGGGCGCATCACCTTCTTCGAACTGACCACGGCGGTGGCGTTCCTCGCCTTCGCGCGCACCCCCGCCGACGCCTGCATCGTCGAGGTCGGCATGGGCGGGCGGCTCGACGCGACCAACGTCGTCATGCCGGTGGTCGCCGGCATCGCGCAGCTCGGTCTCGATCACCAGCAGTGGCTGGGCAACTCGATCCTCGATATCGCGGGCGAGAAGGCGGCGATCGCGAAACGGGGTCGCCCGCTAATCACGTCGAAATACCCGCGCACCGTCACCGCGCGCATCGCCGAGGTCGCGGGGCTGGCGGGGGCGAAGCTCGTCGAGCGCGGACCCGACTGGGACGCCGCACCCTACGAAGGGGTGCTCCACTATCGCGACCTCTACGGCAAGCTCAGCCTGCCGTTGCCGCGCCTCGTCGGGGCGCACCAGCTCGACAATGCCGCGCTCGCGGTGGCGATGCTGCGCCACCAGAATGCGCTGCCGGTGCCCGACGCGGCGCTGCGCGCGGGGATGGGCTGGGCCGAATGGCCGGCGCGGTTGCAGCGGCTCGAACCCGGTCCGCTGATCGGCAGACTGCCGCCGGGGAGCGAGATCTGGCTCGACGGCGGCCATAATCCCGCCGCCGCGCGCGCCATCGCCGATGCCTTCCGGGGGCATCCGCTGAGCGAGCGGCCCTTCTACCTCGTCATGGGCATGCTGTCGGTGAAGGACGCGAGCGGCTTCCTCAAGCCCTTCGCAGGGCGCGCCACGGCGGTCTATGCGGTCCCCGTCGCGAGCCACGCACACCATGCCCCCGCCGACCTCGCGCGGCTGGCAAAGGAAACCGCCGGGCTACCTGGCGTCACCGCCGCCAGCGTCGAGGCCGCGATCGCCGAGATCGCTAGGAGCAGCGACCGCGCCCGCCCCCCGGTCGTGCTGGTCGCGGGCTCGCTGTATCTCGCGGGCGGCGTGCTGCAAGCCAACGGGCAGGACGCTGGCTGACAGGCGGCAGCACTCATGCTAGCGTCCCCGTATGGAACGGGTCGCCACCCTCGAAGCCGCGCGCGCCGAATACACGGAGGATGTCGTTGCGTGGTCGGGCGCGCAGGCCGCATTGCTGCGCGCCGGTCGCTTGGAAAGTGTCGATATCGAGAATATCGCGGAGGAGATCGAAAGCGTGGGCGCAAGCCAGAAGACGGCGATGCGCAGCCAGATCAGGCGGATTATCGAACATCTGCTCAAGCTCGAATTTTCGACTGCACAACCGCCGAGGCACGGTTGGAAAAATTCTGTTCGCGACGCGCGGGACGCGTTGAACGACTTGTTTTCCGACAGTCCGAGTCTGCGCCAACGAACGGTCGATACAATTCACGCGGTGCAAGCCGCTGTCGCACAGCGCGCCATCGACAGCCTTCAGGATCACGGCGAGTTGAACGACATCGTCCAAACGCGACTCACCGATCGTCGATATTCGGTCGATCAGGTTACTGAAAACTGGTTTCCCGACGCCTGACCCCTATTGGGCGTCGTTCGCGCCGACCGCGAAGCGTCCGGCGTAACGCGCGGTGATGCGCTCGACGGGCATCACGACGAACACGTCGGTGGTGTTGAACTGGGCATCGCAGAACGCCCCGTCGCCGATCTTGGCCCCGACGCGCAGATAGCCCTTGACGAGCGGCGGCAGCGCCTTCGATGCGGCGCGGGCATCGAAACGGTCGGCCCCGAGCAGGTTCATTGGCACATAATGCTCGGGCAGCGCGCGCGCGCGCAGTCCCGGCGGCGCGAGGTGCTGGTGGTAGAGATAGCTCAACTCGGCGGCGTGGACCGCCGGGTCCGAGCCATGCAGCGACGCGCAGCCGAACATATGCCCGATGTTGTGCGTCTGGAGATAGCTGGCGATACCGCGCCACAGCAAGGTGATCGTCGTGTTGTTGCGGTAGTCGGGGGCGACGCAGCTGCGCCCAAGCTCGAGCAGCTGGCCGCTGGTCTTCGACGTCTCGATCAGCGGTGCGAGATCGTACTCGCCTGCCGAGTAGAAGCCGCGGTTCATCTGCGCGACGACCTGGCGCAGCAGGCGGTAGGTGCCGACGACATGCGGCCTGCCGTCCTGCCCGTGATCGATGACGAGCAGGTGGTCACAGACGGCGTCATAGTCGTCGATGTCGCGCTTCGAACCGAGCATGTGCGGGGCCGGCGCAGCACCCATTTCATCGTAGAAGATCTGATAGCGCAGCGCCTGCGCGGCGGCGATTTCCTCCTCCGACGTCGCCAGCCGCACGTCGAGCTGACCCGAGCGGTGAATGTACGGCGTCGCCGCCAGCCAGTCGGCAGGAACCGCCGTCGCGCGCCGCATCTGGAAACCCATCACCCGCTCCGTGCCGCCCCGCCACCGTGCGAGCGCCTAGCCGAGAATTGTTACAATGTCGCTTTGGTGACACCCTCGCTGCCGACCGGCCCGTCGTTTCGCGGCACGTCCGCAAGCCCGGCGCGCAGCATGTAGAGGTAAAGCAGGATACCCGGTAGCGCGGCCACAGTGGTCAATAGATAAAAATCGACGAAGCCCAGCGCCTCGATCATCGCGCCCGTGGTCGTGCCCTGGATGAAGCGCCCGAGCACCGATGCCGCCGCCGACAGCAGGGCGAACTGCGTCGCGGTGAAGCGCAGATTGCACAGCGCCGACAGATAGGCGACGACCGCGACACCGCCGATGCCGCTGCAGAAATTCTCGAAGCCGATGGTGAACGCCAGCAGTGCGGTCGAATGGCCCGCCGCCGCCAGCGCCGCGAAGCTGAGGTTCGAGGCCCCCATGAGGATCAGGCTGATCAGCACGGCGCGCTTCATGCCGAGCCGCGCATACAGGATGCCGCCGACGAAGATGCCGACGAGGAACGCCACCGCGCCCATGCCGACATCGTAAAGCGCGATCTGGTCGTTGGTGAAGGCGAGGTCGTCGAGCAGGAGGCGAACGGTGAGGTTGGCGAGCGTGTCGCCGATCTTGTGGACGAGGATGAAGGCGAGGACGATCCAAGCACCCGAGCGTATAAAGAAATCCGCCAGCGGCCCGATCACCGCGACGCGCAGTGCCGCCAGCCCGCGCGGCGCGTCCGGTGCCGCCGGCTCGGGCGCGCGCGCCGGCTCGCCCATGACGATTCCCGCCAGCATCGCCGGCAACGCGAACCCCGCGCACGCGATATAGGCGAGGTTCCACCCGACGCGCGCGGCGAGGAACAGCGCAAGGCCCGCCGCCAGCGTCGAGCCGATCCGCCAGCCGTATTGCGACATGCCCGATCCGACGCCGAGTTGCCGCGCACTGAGCAGTTCGATGCGGTAGCCGTCGATGACGATATCGTAGGTTGCGCCCGCAAAGGCGACGAACAATGTCGCCGCGACGGTCAGGCCGAGCGACGTTTTTGGATCGACGAGGCCGAGGCAGACCACCGCGACGATGACCAGCGTGCCGACCGCAAGCAGCCACGCG
This sequence comes from uncultured Sphingomonadaceae bacterium, assembly GCA_964246975.1. Taxonomy (GTDB): domain Bacteria; phylum Pseudomonadota; class Alphaproteobacteria; order Sphingomonadales; family Sphingomonadaceae; genus Glacieibacterium. Next base: position 22,600 of record CAXTSL010000016.1, on the reverse strand, counting down.
CGGCGCTGGCCGACGGCACGGCTGAGCCACGGGATTGGTGCGCGATCGACCAGCGGTGCCCAGAGAAACTTGAGATTATACAAAAGGAAAGCCAGCGCGAACGCCGTCACCGACTTCTTGTCGATCCCCGACTGCGCCAGCCGCGTCGTCAGCGTCGCGGCGATCATCGTGAAGGGAAACCCCGACGAGATCCCGAGCGCCAGCGCGGCGAGCGGCGCGGGCTCGGCATAGGGCCGGATCGCGGCGGGCAGCGCGGCGCGCCACGCGGGGACGGGAGAGGTCATCGGCAAAGCGTTCCGATTATTCGAGCAAATGAAGATGACGCGCACCGTCGGGAACCGCAGCGACGGCGATCCGTCGGTCGAGGGTGGCCAGCTTGCCGCCGTGGCGACGCGCGAGGGCAAGCAGGTAGGTATCGGTCAACTGCGCCGAAGTGAGCAACCGGTCGGGGAGAACCGCGCCTGCATCGCGCAGGCTTATCGAGTCGGGCCAAAAGACATGGCCACCGCGCCCGATAAGAGCTTCGAGAAACCCCGCGACCGCAGCAGGGCTGCCCGGCGAGCCAGGGTAGCTGCGGCTTCCCATGATCCGCAACACCCCATTCTCGGCAATCGGGCATGTCGCCCACGATGCCCGATCTGTCGCGCCGCCGCCAAGTGTCTTGAACCAGTCGCGTGCGAGACTGCAATTGACGTGCTCCCGGTCGAACAGCGCGATCAGGACACTGACATCGAGCAGATAGATCACGCGTCGAGTTCTTCGCGCAGCCGGTTGACGAACTCGACGGTAATCGGTCGCGCCAGACCGCGTTTCGGAAGACCCACGAATCCATCGTCGGCCTCGGATGCGGTCTCCCTGAGCGCCTTACGGAGCAGGCTGGAAACGACCACGCCGATCGTCGTCCGGCTCCGGGCTGCAATGTCGCGACTCGCGAGCATGACATCGTCATCGAGGTCGAGTGTCGTGCGCACGAGAATCTCCGCATCAAACATCACGCATCTACGTAAATCGCGATGCTTCGTCAATCGTCAGCCGGTTGCGGCGACACTGAAACGGCGTAAGTTGAGCGCCATGAACGCGCTCACCCCCTTCCGCCGCCCGACTTTGGGGCAGCAGGCGCTCGCCGAGGCGATTCCCGCCGCATCGCGGGTTGAGCGCTCCGCTGCCATGACCTCGACCATCCCCGCGTCCGCCTACACCGATCCCGCCCGCTACGCCCGCGAGCGGGACCGGCTTTTCGACGCCATGCCGGTGCCTGTCGCTCCCTCGGCGCTGCTGCCGCGCCCGAACATGAGCGTCACCCACGACGGCTTCGGCGTGCCGATCCTGCTGGCGCGTGACGGACGCGGCAAGCTGCGCGCCTTCCTCAACGTCTGCCGCCACCGGGGCACGCGGCTGGTGGAGGCCAGCGAGCCGACCGACGCCCCCCGCCTCGTCTGCCCCTATCATGCCTGGACCTACAAGCTCGACGGCAGCCTGAGCGGCCTGCCGCGCCCCGAAACCTTTCCCGATCTCGACAAGGGCGCGCGCGGCCTCGTCGAGTTGCCGAGCCGCGAAGCCGGCGGACTGATCTGGGTCGGCCTCGACCTCACGCGGACCTATGACTTCTCCTTCGCGACGGGCGCGCTCGCCGACGACTTCGACGCGCTCGGCATGGCCGATCAGTATCTTTACGCGCGCGCGACGCACGACGTCGCGTCGAACTGGAAACTGATCATGGACGCCTTCCTCGAAAGCTATCACGTCACGCGCCTCCATGCCGGGACGATCGGCAAGTTCTTTCAGGACGGCGTGACGACTGGCGACACCATCGGCCCGCATACGCGCTCGGCGGTCGGGCGCGCCGAGAAGCTCGACGGCATCGACTGGGGCGACTGGGGCGCGCTGCGCCGCACCGTGACCTTCGCCTACCAGCTCGTGCCGGGCACGGTGATCGTCGCATCGCCCGACTATATCAATATCATGACGCTGATGCCGCAAGGCGTGAACCGCACGCTCGTCGAGGATTTCATGCTGATCGCGCAAGCCCCGCAGACGCCCAAAGCCGCCGACCACTGGGCGCGCAGCTGGGCGTTGCTCGACCAAGGCGTGTTCGGCGGCGAAGACTTCCGCGCCGCCGCGCTCGGCCAGCGCGGGCTCGAATCGGGCGCGGTCGACCACGTCCTGCTCGGCGGGCTCGAGCAGGGGATCAAGCGCTTCCACGACACCGTCGATGGATTGATCGCCTGATTGATTATCGCCTGCTGCGCGCCGACGAGACCGACGCCGCCGCCGATCTGCACAGGATCGCGGGGGCGCTGATCCCCGGTTACGATACGTCGCTGCACTCGCTCGCCGAGTTCCGCACGCTCTACCGCGACCGCGTATTCGTCGAGGGACCGCTTTGGGGCGCGTTCGACGGCGACCGGCTGGTCGGGCATGTCGCGCTGCTGCCCGGCTGGATCGAGCACCTCTACGTCGACCCGGCGCGGCACGGCGAGGGCTTCGGCAGCACGCTGGTTCGGCTGGCGCAGCGTGAGCAGGACGACCTGCAACTCTATACTTTCCAGTCCAACGCCCGCGCCCGCGCGCTCTACGAACGCCACGGCTTCACCGTCGAGGAACTGACCGACGGTCAGCGCAACGAGGAGAAGATGCCCGACGTGCGCTACCGCTGGCGGCGGGGTTAGAACACGGCTCGTTCGTCATGCTGGCGAAAGCCAGCATCCATCGATCCGCGCGCTCCACCATGGGTGCTGGCCTTCGCCAGCATGACGGCATAGCGTGCGGCCATGCCCAATCGCCTCACTCGCTATATCCTCGTCGCCCTCGTGCTGGGCGTCATCAGCGGCTGGGCGATCCATGCCTATGCGGGCAGCCCCGAAGCCGCCAAGGCCATCGCGGGCTATCTGAGCATCGTCACCGACGTCTTCCTGCGCCTGATCAAGATGATCATCGCGCCGCTCGTGCTGGCGACGCTGACCACCGGCATCGCGCACATGGGGTCGGGGGCCGCGATCGGCCGGATGTTCGGGCGCACCATCGGCTGGTTCGTCGTCGCCAGCCTCGTGTCGCTCAGCCTCGGGCTGCTGATGGTCCACCTCCTCCAGCCCGGCGCGGGGGTCGGTCTTGCGCTGCCCGCTGCGGACGCCGCATCGGGAGTGGCGAAGACCGGGTTCGATCTCAAGACCTTCGTGACGCACGTCGTGCCGCGCTCGATCTTCGAGGCGATGAGCGACAACGAGGTGCTGCAGATCGTCGTCTTCTCGATGTTCGCCGGGCTGGGCCTCATCGCCATCGGCGAGCAGGGGCGGCCGATCACGCGCGGCCTCGACGCACTCGTCCACCTGATGCTGCGGATCACCGGCTATGTCATGAACGTCGCGCCGTTCGCGGTGTTCGCTGCCGTCGCATCGTCGATCGCCGTCGAAGGGCTGGCGATCATCGGCACCTTCGCGCGCTTCATGGGCGGTTTCTACTTGTCGCTCGGGCTGCTCTGGACGCTGCTGATCGTCGCGGGGGGCAGCGTCATCGGCTTTGCCGCCGTGCGCCGGCTCCTGTCGGAAATCCGCGAGCCCTTCCTGATCACCTTCGCCACCGCGTCGTCGGAGGCGAGCTATCCCAAGCTCCTCGAAGCGCTCGAACGTTTCGGCGTGCCGCCGCGCATCGCCAGCTTCGTGCTGCCGCTCGGCTATTCGTTCAACCTCGACGGCTCGATGATGTATTGCAGCTTCGCCAGCCTGTTCATCGCGCAGGCGTACGGCATCGACCTCAGCCTCGGTCAGCAGATCGGCATGCTGCTGCTGCTGATGGTCACCTCGAAGGGCATCGCCGGGGTGCCGCGCGCCAGCCTCGTGGTGATCGCCGCGACGCTGCCGTTCTTCGATATTCCGGAAGCCGGACTGCTGCTGATCCTTGCCATCGACCATTTCCTCGACATGGGGCGGTCGGCGACGAACGTCATCGGGAATGCGATCGCGACGGCGGTGGTGGCGAAGTGGGAGCTGGCGGAAGGGGCGGCAGCGGGTGCGGAGCCAGACGCGGCATAGTCGAACAGCATTCGTCATCCCCGCGAAGGCGGGGACCCAGCCCTCTTTGCAAAGGCTTCAGCGCAGCTTGCAAAGGTTTCTTGTGGAGAGGGGCTGGGTCCCCGCCTTCGCGGGGATGACGAGGGCTAAAGGCCGCCCTTCACCCACCCCGAATTCCGCGCTACCCTGCCTAACGTTAACGTCAAGGCCCCGCCCCATGACCGACCATTTCGATGTCCTGATCGTCGGCGCGGGGCTGTCGGGCATCGGCGCGGCGTATCACCTGCAACAGCGTTGCCCGAAGAAGTCCTATGTGATCCTCGAAGGTCGCGCCGCCATCGGCGGGACGTGGGACCTGTTCCGCTATCCCGGCATCCGCTCGGACAGCGACATGTACACGCTCGGCTACAACTTCCGCCCGTGGCGCGAGGCGAAGGCGATCGCCGACGGGCCGTCGATCCTCGGCTACGTCCGCGACACCGCGCGCGAAGCCGATATCGAGCGTCACATCCGCTTCAACCACCACGTCAAGTCCGCCGCCTGGTCGACCGCCGACGCGCGCTGGACCGTCGTGTCGGAGGAAAACGGCGAGCGCCGCGAGGTCACCGCCAATTTCGTCATGCTGTGCAGCGGCTATTACAACTACGCCGCCGGCTACACGCCCGAGTGGCCCGGCACTGCCGACTTTAAAGGCGAGATCGTCCACCCGCAATTCTGGCCCGAAGCCCTCGACTGGGCGGGCAAGCGCGTCGTCGTCATCGGCAGCGGCGCGACGGCGGTGACGCTGGTGCCCGAACTGGCGCGCACTGCGGCGAGCGTGACGATGCTCCAGCGCTCGCCGACCTATGTCGTGTCGCGCCCCGCCGCCGATGCGGTCGCCGACTGGCTGCGGCGCAACCTGCCCGCCAAGCTCGCCTACAGCCTCGTGCGCTTCAAGAACGTCGCGATGGGCGGCTGGTTCTTCAACTACGCCCGCAAGCAGCCCGCCAAGGTCAAGCAGCGGTTGATCGCGATGGTGCAGGACCAACTCGGTCCCGACTACGACACCGCGACGCATTTCACGCCGCGCTACAACCCGTGGGACCAGCGCCTGTGCCTCGTCCCCGACGCCGACCTGTTCGCGGCGATCAAGGCGGGTCGCGCCGACGTGGTCACCGACACCATCGAGACCTTCACGGCGGGCGGCATCCGCCTCGCGTCGGGGGCCGAACTTGCGGCGGACATCGTCGTCACCGCGACGGGTCTCGACATGCAACTCGCAGGCGGTACGAGCTTCAGCGTCGACGGCACGCCCGTGCCGCTCAACGAGGCGCTGAGCTACAAGGGCATGATGTTTTCGGACGTGCCCAACCTCGTCTCGGTGTTCGGCTACACCAACGCCTCGTGGACGCTGAAGGCCGACCTGACGAGCGAATACGCCTGCCGGTTATTGAACGCGATGGACGCCAGGGGCATGCGCCAGTGTACGCCGGTGCGCGGCGACGCGGCGATCGACCCCGCGCCGTTCCTCGATTTTTCGAGCGGCTATGTCGCGCGGGGGGTGGGGCGATTTCCGAAGCAGGGGGTCGAGAAGCCGTGGCGGGTGGATCAGAGCTATGCGAAGGATTTGCTGACGATCCGGTACGGGAAGGTCGACGACGGGCGGATGGCGTTTACGAATCCGGCGGGGGTTGGAGTGGGGGAGCGGGTTAGGGTGGCGGCTTAGCTGTTGCCTGTCACGCTGGCCCTTTCTTCTTGTTTATTGCTTTCACCTTTTTCATAATCATCGCCTTCGTTGTCCCGTATAAATTATCTAAAACAAGCTCAAGCATATCAAATGCATCCAGAACACTATCTCTCGTAAGGCTGTCAGTATGACTTCCTCCGTTTCCAACCCACTTGATTGCGAGTAAGATAGCGCCATTTTCAGCATCAGATTTTGCAAATTCTACAATTCGGTCGTGCAACTTTAGGTGACTTTGCTTGCCATTTTTGATTTGAATTTTCTTTACTTTTCGGGCGTTCATCAAATGCTGAACTGCCTGCCGGATTTTGTTAGCGGACGCCTCAGATGATTGCCAGACAAGCGACGAAGCGGCCGCTATTGCTGCCTTAACGCTTGGAGGAGTGCCAGAAATCGGTCGGAATGGAAGGGGCGCAGGAAAGATTGCATAGACCGATAAAATATCTTTGAAGTCTTGAAACTCTGCTCCATAGTCATCAACATCAATAAATTCAGACGGCGCGGCGCTTCCGCAAACTGCTACTAGTTCTTCGCAGGCCACATAGTCACATTTTAAGATGGCTACAAAACGTTTAGTAATCCACTCTGGTTCCCAAGCTGGGTGGTCATGGATTTTTTCTGACGGACCCGTTTCCTTTTGTATAAAAGCGTCCGCCGGCAGATTGAGCCTGCCTTTGCCACAGGTTGGGCAGTCCCAGCGCGGCAGAGTGGAAAGCGCTTCAGACCACTGCGGGCGATTCGTCGGCATTCGCTCACTTTACTGATTGCCGCTAAAAGCTCGGCTACAACATCTAGCTATAGCGCTGAGTGAATAGATACAGCCTAGCAAAGGGTATTGGCTAAACCTCCACCACCCACGTCCGCGCACAAAATTCGCAGTCCACGCGCACCTTCCCATCTTCCCCCCGCATCGCCGCCCGCTCGGCCTCGGGGAACTTGCCCAGCACCGTCGCGATGTGCGCGGGCGAGCAGCGGCAGCCGCGGGTCGGGGCGGGGCCTTCGGTGACGCGGACATGCTCCTCGTGGAACAGGCGCCAGACGAGGGTTTCGGCGCTGAGGCTCGCATCGGTCAGTTCGGCCGCCGTCAGCGTCGCGGCGAGCGCGACGACGTGTTCCCAGTCGGGGGGGGCGCGGCCCTCGTCGTGCGCGACCGACAGGCGCTCGCCGCCGAGTTCGGGCTTGGCGAGGTGCTGGACGAGCAGCCCGCCGGCGATCCAGCCTTCGCGCGCGCTGCCGCCGACGGCGACGCGAACCAGCGTCGGCAGCTGCTCGGAGCCTTCGAAATAACCGGTGACGGCGTCGCTCAATAACGCCCCCTCGAGCGGCACGATGCCCTGATAGCGCTCGCTCGAAGCGGTCGGGTCGAGGGTGATCGCGAGGTGGCCGGTACCGAACAGGCCGGGGAGGTCGAGGCCGTCGGCGATTTCGGCCTCCCGGTCGAACCGCACATACCCGCGCACGCTGCCCTGCGCATAGTCGCAGACGAGCAGGTCGACCGGCCCGCCGCTCGCCTGCGCCTGCAGTGTCACCTGCGTTGCGCCCGCCTGCAACGTCGCGCCGAGCAGCGCGGTGAGGGTCAGCGCCTCGGCCAGCAGCGCCGCGACGGGGGCGGGGTAGTCGTGGGGCCCGAGGATGGCGTTGAGCGCGGCGTCGAGGCGCACGACGCGCCCGCGCACGTGGCGGTGGGCGACGGTGAAGCCGAGGGAACGGTCGGCGGCAGGGGCGAGGTCGGTGGAGGTTTCGGTGAGCATCGGGCTATCCACTAAACGTCGTCATGCTGGCGAACGCCAGCATCCACGGCGGTGCGCGACGCGGTGTTCACGTTTCGCGGCGCGGTGGATGCTGGCGTTCGCCAGCATGACGGGGAAGGGTGGGAGGGAAGGGCGACAGCTCCCAGATAGGCAACTCAGCCAATCTTCCCAAGGCACCACAGCAAAATCGCCTTCTGCACGTGCAGCCGGTTCTCGGCCTCGTCCCACACCGCCGATTGCGCGCCGTCGATGACCTCTCCCGTGACCTCGTCGCCGCGATGCGCGGGGAGGCAGTGGAGGAACACCGCATTGGGCGCGGCCTGCGCCATCAGCGCCTCGGTGACGCGGAACGGGGCCATCGCGCCCGCCTTCGCCTTGTCCGCCGCCTGTCCCATCGACACCCAGGTGTCGGTGGCAACGATCGCCGCACCCTCCACCGCCGCCTTTGCCGAGCGCACGATATCGACCGAGCCGCCGCGTGCCGCCGCGCACGCGACGACGCCCTGGTCGGGGTCATAGCCGTGCGGCACGCCGAGCTTGAGGTCGAAGTCCATGACGCTGGCGGCCTCGATCAGCGAATGCGCCATGTTGTTGCCGTCGCCGAGCCATGCCCAGCACGTCCCCTCGACGGGCTGCCCCAGCCGCTCCTCGGCGGTCATCAGGTCGGCCATCGCTTGGCACGGGTGGCCGAGATCGGTCAGGCCGTTGATGACGGGGATGGTGGCGTGCGCCGCCAGCTCCTCGACGACGGCGTGGCCCGTGGTGCGGATCATCGCCGCGTCGACCATCCGCGACAGCACGCGCGCGGTGTCGGCGACGGTCTCGCCGCGCCCGAGCTGCATGTCGCCGCTCGATGTCACGATGCTGCTGCCGCCGAGCTGGCGGATGCCGATGTCGAAGCTGAAGCGCGTCCGCGTCGACGGCTTCTCGAAGATCATCGCCAGCGCGTGCCCGCTGAGCGGCGCATCGGCGTCGGGCGCTCCTTTGGGGCGGCCCGCGCGCGCGGCCTTGCGGCGGTGCGCCTCGTCGAGGATCGTCCGCAGCGCCGCGCGCCCCGGCGTCGCGAGATCGAGGAAGTGCCGCATGCCGGTCGGCATCATGCCGCCAAGGCGGGCGTGTAGGCGCGCGCGGCGGCGCTGAGCTTGTCGATGCACTCGCGGACGTGATGCTCCTCGATGATGAGCGGCGGCAGCAGGCGCACGACATTGTCGCCTGCCGCGACGGTCAGGATGCCGTGGCTCCGCGCGTGGCCGACGAAGGCGCGGCTGTCGGACTTCATCTTGAGGCCGAGCATCAACCCGACGCCGCGGACGTGGTCGAAAAGATGATCGTGGTTGGGGATCATCTGCTCGAGACCGCTGCGCAGGCGTGCCCCCATCTCGGTGACGTGGGCGAGAAACTCGGGCGTATCGATGACGTCGAGGCTGGCGTTGACCGCCGCCATCGCCAGCGGGTTGCCGCCATAGGTGCTGCCGTGGGTGCCGACGACCATGCCCGACGCTGCATGCTCCGTGGCGAGGCACGCGCCGACCGGGAAGCCGCCGCCGATGCCCTTCGCCAGCGCCATGATGTCGGGGCGGATGCCGTAGTGCTCATAGGCGAACAGCGCGCCGGTGCGCCCGACGCCGCACTGCACCTCGTCGAAGATCAGCAGCAGGCCGTGCGCATCGGCAAGGTCGCGCAGGCCTTGCAGGAACTCGTGGCCGCCCGGGCGGATGCCGCCCTCGCCCTGGATCGGTTCGACGAGGATGCCGCCGATGGTTTCATCGACTGCGGCGGTCGCGGCGGCGAGGTCGCCGAACGGCAGCACCGTCGCCCAGTCGGGCAGCGGCTCGAAGCCGTCGCGCAGCTTGTGCTGGTCGGTGACGGATATGGTCGCCATCGTCCGCCCGTGGAAAGCGTTCGAGAAGGTCAGGATACGGTACTTGCCGGGGTTGCCGGCGGCGAAATGGTGGCGGCGGCAGGTCTTGATCGCACATTCGAGCGCCTCGGCGCCCGAATTGGTGAAGAACACCGTGTCGAATATGGTCCGCGCCACCAGCCGCTCGGCGGTGCGCAGCTGGTCGGGCGCGCCGTAGAGGTTGCTAATGTGCATCAGCGTCGCGGCCTGCTGCTGGATCGCGGCGATCAAATGCGGGTGCGAGTGCCCCAGCGCATTGACCGCGATGCCGCTGGCGAAGTCGAGCCACTCGCGCCCGTCGGCGTCGTATAGGTAGCACCCTTGCCCACGCACCGGCGCGACCTCGCAGCGTCCATAGACGGGCATCATCGCGGGGATGGTCATGTCGGTTGCGCCTTTCGCCAACGCAAACGGGCGGCCCTTACGGCCGCCCGTAAGGAAGGGCTTTAGCGGCAGGCGGGGGGCGGCTCAACCCCCCGGCGGGCGGTCGGCGGCACGATGCGACGAAGAATGGACCGTTGCCGTCGCACCGGATACTTTGGCCGCGCGCGGGGTTTACGAGCCCCGAGCGGCGCGTCGTCCGCACGGAGCCCGGCCATGCCCATCATCGTCAACGGATCTGCCGTGCCGCTCCCCGACGACCCGCGCGTCTCGCTGCTCGACATGCTGCGCGAGCATCTTGACCTGACCGGGACCAAGAAGGGCTGCAACCAGGGCGCGTGCGGGGCATGTACCGTGCTCGTCGACGGCGAGCGCATCCTGTCGTGCCTCGCGCTGGCGGTGCAGTACGAGGGCCGCGCGCTGACGACCGTCGAGGGCCTGTCCGACGCCGGCCTGCATCCGCTGCAACAGGCGTTCATCGACCATGACGGCTTCCAGTGCGGCTATTGCACCCCCGGCCAGATCTGTTCGGCCGTGGGCATGGCGAGCGAGCTGCGGCGCGGCCTCCCCAGCCATGTCACCGCCGATCTGGCGGCGGATCGCATCGCCTTCAGCCGCGCCGAGCTGCAGGAACGGATGAGCGGCAACCTGTGCCGGTGCGGCGCACACAACGGCATCATCGACGCGATCTACGCGACCTTCGCGCCGCAAGCCCCGGGAGCCTCGGCATGACGCCTTTCGCCTTCATCCGCGCGCTCGATGCCGCCGATGCGGTGCGTGGCGGCGGCGCGGGCGGCGCGCGCTACCTCGGCGGTGGCACCAACCTCGTCGACCTGATGCGCGAGACCATCGAGCGCCCGTCGACGTTGATCGACGTAACCGGCCTGTCGCGCGCCATCGACGAGCGCGGCGACGGCGGCCTGACGATCGGCGCGGCGGCGCGCAACACTGCGGTCGCCGAGCATCTTGCCGTCCGAACGCGCTATCCCGTGCTGGCGCGCGCCATCCTCGCGGGGGCGGCGGCGCAGATCCGCAACATGGCGACCGTCGGCGGCAATCTGCTGCAGCGGACGCGGTGCACCTATTTCTACGACACCGACGGGTCGCGCTGCAACAAGCGGCAGCCCGGCGACGGCTGCGACGCGATCGACGGGTTCAACCGCATGCACGCCATTCTCGGTGCGTCGCCGTCGTGCGTCGCCACCCACCCGTCGGACATGTGCGTCGCGCTGGCGGCGCTCGACGCGGTCGTCCACATCCGCAGCGCGAACGGCGAGCGGACGCTGCCCTTCGTCGAGCTGCACCGCCTGCCCGGCGACCGTCCCGACCTCGACACGATGCTCGAACCCGGCGAACTGATTGTTGCGGTGGCTCTGCCGCCGCTCGGCTTTCCGTCGACCTACCGCAAGGTCCGCGACCGCGCGAGCTATGCCTTCGCGCTGGTTTCGGTCGCCGCGGCGCTCGATCTAGACGGCGGTGTCGTGCGCGACGTGCGGATCGCGCTCGGTGGTGTTGCGCACAAGCCGTGGCGCGCGGTGAAGGCTGAAGCCGCGCTGCGCGGGCGTCCCGCGACGGTCGAGGCCTTCCGCGCCGCCGCAGCGGCCGAACTCGCCGATGCCGTGCCGCTCGGCGACAATGGCTTCAAGTCCGAACTTGCGCGCCGCGCCATCGTCGCAGTGCTGTCCGACCTGCGTGGAGACGCCGCGTGAGCATTCTCGGAGACGTCAAGGCGAAGGTGCAGGGCGTCGCGATGACGGCGATGAAGACGGCGGTCGAGCTGGCCCCCGACAGCTGGCTGCCGGGCGGCAAGCCCGACCCGCTGATCCGCCAGCGGCATGGCCATGTCGGCCAGCCGATCTCGCGCCGCGACGGGCCGCTCAAGGTGCGCGGCGCGGCGCGCTTCGCCGCCGAAATGCCGATGCCCGGCCTGACCTATGCGGCGCTCGCCTTCAGCACGATTCCCAAGGGCCGGATCGCCACCATCCACACACGCGCCGCCGAGGCCGCGCCGGGGGTCGTGCTGGTAATGACCCACCGCAATGCCCCCAGGATGCAGCCGCCGCCGCTGTTCCTGACCGCGCCCAAGGCCGCCGCCGGCGACAATATCCCGGTGATGCAGGACGACCGCGTCTACTGGAACGGCCAGCCGGTCGCGTTGGTCCTCGCCGAGACGCAGGAACAGGCAGATCACGCCGCTTCGCTGATCGCGGTGACCTATGACGCCGAGCCGGCGATCACTTCGCTCGCGGCTGGCAAGGCCAACGGCACGCAGCCCGGTACGTTCCAGGGCGAGCCGCTAAAGCTCGAGATCGGCGACGCCGAGGCGGCGCTGGCCGCCGCGCCGGTCAGGGTCACCGCGACCTATACGACGCCGCGCCACAGCCATAACGCCATCGAACCGCATGCTGCAACCCTCGTCTGGGACGGCGACGAACTGCGCGTCCACGACTGTTCGCAGGGCGTCTCCATGGTTGCCTGGTCGCTGGCGCAGGTCTTCGGCCTCGACGAAAAGCAGGTGCACGTTACCTCGCCCTATGTCGGCGGCGGCTTCGGCAGCAAGACGGTGTGGCAGTATTCGATTCTCGGCGCGGCGGCGGCCAAGCTGGCCGGGCGTCCGGTCCGGATCGCACTGTCGCGCGAAGGCGTCTATCGCTCGGTCGGCGGTCGGACGCTGACCGAGCAGCGCGTCGCGCTCGGCGCACAGGCCGACGGCGGGCTCGACGCCATCGTCCACACCGGCACCGTCGCGATGACCGCGCACAACGCGCTGCCCGAACCCTTCATCGTCGCGACCAAGAGCGGCTATGCGGCCAAAACCTTCAAGCTCGATGTCGAATATGCGACGCTCGACATGCTGGCGAACACCTTTATGCGCGCCCCCGGCGAGGCGGTCGGCACCTTCGCGCTCGAGAGCGCCCTTGACGAACTCGCCGAAGCGCTCGGCATCGACCCGATCGAATTGCGCATCCGCAACGAACCCGACAAGGATCCGACGAGCGGCACGCCGTTTTCGTCGCGCCATATCGTCGAGGCGTGGCGCGCCGGGGCGGAACGCTTCGGCTGGGACAAGCGCACCCGCCCCGCGACGCGCCGCGACGGCGAGTGGCTGATCGGCATGGGCTGCGCGACGGGCACCTATCCGTATTACCGCATGCCCGGCGGCGCGGCGCGGATCACGCTGACCCGCGACGGCCACGCGACGGTCGCCGTCGCCGCGCACGAGATGGGCATGGGCACCGCGACCGTGACCGCCCAGGTCGCCGCCGACCGGCTCGGGCTCTCGATGGAGCAGGTCGAGGTCGAGTATGGCGATTCGACGCTGCCCGGTCAGGTGCTGGCGGGCGGCTCGCAGCAGACCGCGTCGATCGGCGCGTCGGTGATCGCCGCGCACCACGCGCTGGTCAAGGACCTGCTCAAGCTGGCCGGCAACGACTCGCCGCTGGCCGGCCTGAGCGCCGACGAGGTCGGTTGCCGCGACGGCGGACTGTATCGGCTCGACGCTCCCGAGACGGGGGAGACCTACGCCTCGATCCTGACCCGCGCGCAGCGCGACGCGGTCAGCGCCGAGGCCGAGGCACCGCCGCCGCTCGAACTCCAGCACTGGTCGATGCACAGCTTCGCGGCGATGTTCTGCGAGGTGCGCGTTAACAGCGTCACCGGCGAGGTGCGCGTCGACCGTTTCCTCGGCTCGTTCGACTGCGGACGCATCATGAACGCCAAGACCGCCGCGAGCCAGTTTCGCGGCGGCATCATCATGGGACTTGGCCTGGCCCTGATGGAGGAAACCCAGTTCGACGAGCGCAACGGTCGCGTGATGAACCCCAGCCTCGCCGAATATCACGTGCCGGTGCACGCCGATGTCCCCGAGATCGACATCATCTGGACCGACATCGCCGACCCGCACACGCCGATGGGCGCGCACGGCGTCGGCGAGATCGGCATCACCGGCACCGCAGCCGCAGTCGCGAACGCAGTCTACAACGCTACCGGCAAGCGCATCCGCGACCTGCCGATCACGCTCGACAAGCTGCTGTAACCCGAGGTTGCCAGCACGCAGCGCCGCGACGGATTTGATCCAGCACTGATCTTTACGCGCGCTTTACGCGCCCGGACCGGGTTCCACCGCGCGCCATAGCGCCGATCGCGTGCATTGGCAGGGTTCGATCACTCAAAGGCGGCCCCATGCCATTCGACCTTCTGCTCGGCGCGATCACGCTGGCCATCGTGCTCGTCTATCTCATCGCGGTGCTCGCGCGGCCCGAGCGGTACTGAGGGGGCGCGGACGATGACTTTCGCCGGATGGGGCATGATCCTCCTGTTCACCGCGCTAATCGTGGCGCTTGCCAGGCCTGCGGGCGACTGGCTGTACGCGCTTTACGCCCGCGACAGCCTGCCGGGCGAGCGCGCCTTGTTCAGGCTCGTCGGCGTCGATCCCAAGACGGAGCAGAGCTGGGTCGGCTATGCGGTTGCGCTGATGCTGTTCAACCTGCTCGGCATCGCCCTGCTGTTTGCGGTGCTCAAGCTGCAGGGCGTCCTGCCGCTCAATCCGCAAGGCTTTGCAGGGGTCGAAACCCTGCTCGCGTTCAATACGGCGGTCAGCTTCGTCACCAACACCAACTGGCAGAACTACGGCGGCGAAAGCACGCTGTCGCAACTGTCGCAGATGCTCGGCCTGACGGTGCAGAACTTCCTGTCGGCGGCGACGGGCATCGCGGTGGCGTTCGCGCTCATCCGTGGCTTCGCGCGGCGGCAGGCGAGCACCATCGGCAATTTCTGGGTCGATGTGACGCGCGTGACCCTGTACCTGCTGCTCCCCGCGTGTTTCGTGCTGGCCCTGATCTACGTCGCGCTCGGCGTGCCGCAGACGCTCACCGCGTCCGCGACCGCGACCACCATCGAGGGCGCCAAACAGGTCATCGCGCTCGGGCCGGTGGCGTCGCAGCTGGCGATCAAGATGCTCGGCACCAACGGCGGCGGCTTCTTCAATGCCAATTCGGCGCACCCGTTCGAGAACCCCTCGGCGCTGGTCAATCTGATCCAGATGCTGACCATCGTCGTACTCGGCGCGGGGCTGACGCTGACCTTCGGGCGCGCGGTCGGCAATTTGCGCCAGGGCTGGGCAATCCTCGCGACGATGCTGCTGCTGCTGCTCGGCGGCGTCGCGGTGGTGTACTGGGCCGAGGCGGCGGGCAACCCGCTGCACCACGCGCTCGGCGTCGCGGGTGGCAACATGGAGGGCAAGGAGGTGCGCTTCGGCGTTGCCGCCACCGCATTGTTCGCGGTGGTGACGACGGCGACCTCGTGCGGTGCGGTGATCGGCATGCACGACAGCTTCTTGCCGCTCGGCGGGCTGATTCCGATGTTCAACATGCAGCTCGGCGAGCTGGTCATCGGCGGCACCGGCTCGGGACTGTACGCAGTGCTGATCTACGCGATCCTCGCGGTGTTCATCGCCGGGCTGATGGTCGGGCGGACGCCCGAGTACGTCGGCAAGAAGATCGAGGCGCGCGAGATGAAGCTGTCGGTCATCGCGATCGTCGTGCCGCCGCTGATGATCCTCGGGCTGGCGGCGGTGGCGAGCGCGCTGCCCGCCGGACTCGCCGGGCCGCTGGCCAAGGGGCCGCACGGCTTCAGCGAGATTCTCTACGCCTTCTCGAGTGCGGCGGCGAACAACGGTTCGGCGTTCGGTGGCCTCTCCGGGAACACGCCGTTCTACAATCTGCTGCTCGCGCTGGGCATGTTCGTCGGGCGCTTCGGGGTCATCCTGCCGGTGCTCGGCATCGCGGGCGGGCTGGCGGCGAAGCGGCTGGTGCCGGCGGGCGCGGGGTCGTTCCCGACCACCGGCGCGCTGTGGATCGGGCTGCTCGCCGCCGTCATCCTCATCGTCGGCGGCCTGACCTTCCTGCCGAGCCTCGTCCTCGGGCCGCTCGCCGACCAGGCGCAGGTCGCCGCCGGCACGGTCCTTTAAGGGTAACGACCATGGCTTCCCCCACCTCGCTGTTCACGGGCCCGCTGCTGGCGGGCGCGGCGCGCGACAGTTTCGTCAAGCTCGATCCGCGCACGCTGATCCGCAATCCGGTGATGTTCGTCACTGCACTCGTCGCGGCATTGTCGACGGTGCTGCTCGTCAAGGGGCTGGCGACGGGCGGCGGTACCATCGCCTTCCAGGCGCAGCTGGTGTTCTGGCTGTGGCTGACGGTGCTGTTCGGCAATTTCGCCGAGGCGATGGCGGAGGGCCGCGGCAAGGCGCAGGCGGCGTCGCTGCGCTCGACCAAGGCCGATCTGCGCGCCACCTTGCCCAATGGGCGCGTCGTCGACGCGAGCACGCTGGTGGTCGGCGACGAGGTCGTCGTGCGTGCGGGCGACCTGATCCCCGCCGACGGCGAGGTGGTTGCGGGGGTCGCGAGCGTCAACGAGGCGGCGATCACCGGCGAGAGCGCGCCGGTCATCCGCGAGGCGGGCGGCGACCGCTCGGCAGTCACGGCGGGGACGCGCGTCATCTCGGACCAGGTCACCGTGCGCGTCACGGCGGGCGCGGGGCAGGGCTTCCTCGACCGCATGATCGCGCTCGTCGAGGGTGCCAGCCGCCAGAAGACGCCCAACGAAATTGCGCTGACCATCCTCCTCGCGGGGCTGACGCTGATCTTCCTGATTGCGGTGGGCACCCTGCCCGCCTTCGCGTCCTATGCGGGCGGTACGCTCGCGGTGCCGGTGCTCGTCGCGTTGTTCGTGACCCTCATCCCGACGACGATCTCGGCGCTGCTTTCGGCGATCGGCATCGCCGGGATGGACCGGCTGGTGCGCTTCAACGTGCTGGCGAAGTCGGGGCGCGCGGTCGAGGCGGCGGGCGACATCGACACGCTGCTGCTCGACAAGACCGGCACGATCACCATCGGCGACCGCCAGGCGACGGCGTTCTTGGCCGTCCCCGGCGTCAACATGCGCGACCTCGTCGCCGCCGCGCGGTTGGCGAGCCTCGCCGACGAAACCCCCGAAGGCCGTTCGATCGTCGTGCTGGCGGGAGAGGGCGAGGCAATGCCCGCCGGGGCCGAGCCGATCAAGTTCACTTCGCAGACGCGCGTGTCGGGGCTTCAGATCGGCGAGCGGTCGCTGATCAAGGGGGCGGTCGACGCCGTGCTCAAGCGGCTCGGTGACAGCGCCGACCGGGCTGCCGCCGCCGCGCTGACCAAGATCTCCGACGACATCGCGCGTTCGGGGGGCACGCCGCTCGCGGTCGCCGACGGCAATCGGCTGCTCGGCGTCGTCCACCTCAAGGACATCGTCAAGGCGGGCATCCGCGAGCGCTTCGGCGAGCTGCGCCGCATGGGCATCCGCACCGTGATGATCACCGGCGACAACCCGCTGACCGCAGCGTCCATCGCCGCCGAGAGCGGCGTCGACGATTTCCTCGCCGAGGCGACCCCCGAGGACAAGCTCGCGCTGATCCGCACCGAACAGGCCGGCGGCAAGTTGGTGGCGATGTGCGGCGACGGAACCAACGACGCCCCCGCGCTGGCGCAGTCCGACGTCGGCGTCGCGATGAACACCGGCACGCAGGCCGCGCGCGAGGCGGGCAACATGGTCGACCTCGACAGCGACCCGACCAAGCTCATCGAGATCGTCGGCCTGGGCAAACAGCTGCTGATGACGCGCGGCGCGCTGACGACCTTCTCGATCTCGAACGATGTTGCCAAGTATTTCGCCATCCTGCCGGCGATCTTCGTCGTGCTGTATCCGGGTCTGAGCGTCCTCAACGTCATGCGGCTGGGCAGTCCCGAGAGCGCCATCCTGTCGGCGATCATCTTCAACGCGCTGATCATCCCGGCACTCGTGCCGCTGGCACTCAAGGGGGTCAAATACCGCCCGGCTCCGGCTGGCACGCTCTTGGCGCGCAACCTCGCCGTCTACGGCCTTGGCGGCCTGATCGCGCCATTCGTCGGCATCAAGCTCATCGACCTCGCCGTCACCGGCCTCCACCTCGCCTAGAGGACAGATCCATGCTCACCGAACTGCGTACCGCCGTCCGCCCCGCGCTCGTCCTGCTGCTCCTGCTCGCAGCCGTCACCGGCCTCGCCTTCCCGCTCCTCGTCACCGGGATCGCGCAGGTTGCGCTGCCGACCCAGGCCAACGGCAGCCTGATCGTCGACGGCGGCAAGGTCGTCGGGTCCGAGCTGATCGCGCAGGGCTTCGCGACCCCGCGCTACTTCCACCCGCGCGCGTCGGCGGCGGGCAAGGGCTATGACGCGAGCGCGTCGGCGGCGACCAACCTCGCGCCGGGGTCGAAGGATCTGCGCGACGCGATTGCGGCGCGGGTGGCAACGGCGCGCGCCGACGGGCTGAGCGGCGACGTGCCGGGCGACCTCGTGACGAGCAGCGCCTCGGGCCTCGACCCCGACCTCAGCCCGGCGGCGGCGCTGGCGCAGGTCGCGCGCGTCGCGAAGGCGCGCGGGCTGAAGGAGGCGGAGGTGCGCAGCGTCGTGGAAGCGGCAGTGGACTACCCCCTGCTCGGTCTGATCGGCGAACCGCACGTCAACGTGCTGTTGCTCAACCGGAGGCTGGACGCAAACGGTCACACACGATAGTTAGTGACAGTACTAACGAGAGACCTGCGATGAAGATGGTCAGCGCCAGCGAAGCCAATCAGAGGTTTTCGACGTTGCTCAGCGACGCGGCGGACGGCGAGGAAATCGTCATTACCCGGCGGGGCAAACCGGCAGTTCGTATGGTTAAGGCGGCAGACGATGCGCTGCACGCGCGGCGCGTCGAGGCTCTGGATACCGCGCTCGCGCATTACCGGACCCTCGAAACTCAACTGGTTCGCGGCTGGACCCGCGAGTCGCTGTACGACCGCGACGACCAAACCGCCGACGGATGAACGTTGTCGCGCTGGATACGAATGTTCTGGCGTATTTCATCGGCGTTTACAGAGCGCCCGAGGATACTGCCAAAACCGAAACCATTCGGCTTTTGATGCCGCTGCTGGTTCGGCGCGTGACACTCGATGTTTCGACCCAGGCACTTGCCGAACTCTACAACCTGCTGGCCCGGACAGCGTTCTCGCGCGATCAGGCTTTCGCCGAAGTCGAGCGCGTCCGGAATTATGCCGCAGTGACGGCGACCAGCGACACGATCTTCCGTCGCGCGCTCGATCTCGCGCGCTTCCATCGCTTCCAGATCTTCGACGCGATCATTCTGGCTGCCGCGAACACGGCGGGCGCGCGCGCCCTGCTGAGCGAGGATATGAAGGACGGATTGACATGGGGCGGAACACTCCTGGTCGATCCGCTCAGGCACGGGATCGATGACTGTATCGCGCTGCTGACGCGATGAGCGACGCCCGCCCCTCCCCCCATGCGCTGCTCAAGGCGGCGAAGAAGGAGGCGCGCGGGCGGCTGAAGATCTTCCTCGGCGCGGCCCCTGGGGTCGGCAAGACCTTCGAGATGCTGCGCGAGGGGGCCGAGCTGCTGCGGCAGGGGCGCGATGTCGTCGCGGGCGTCGTCGAGACCCACGGCCGCGCCGAGACCGACGCGCTGGTCGCGCCGTTCGAATTGCTGCCGCGCCGCCGCATCGCACACGGCGCGCACATTCTCGACGAGTTCGACCTCGACGCCATGCTGGCACGCGCCCCCGCCGTCGCGCTGATCGACGAATTCGCGCACAGCAATGCGAGCGGCAGCCGTCATCCCAAGCGCTGGCAGGATATCGAGGAGCTGCGCGACGCGGGCATCGACGTGCTGACGACGCTCAACATCCAGCACGTCGAGAGTTTGAACGACGTCGTTGCGGGGTTCACCCGCGTCCGCGTCCGCGAGACGGTGCCCGACGCGATCCTCGACGATGCCGATCTCGAGATCGTCGACCTGCCCCCCGACGAGCTGATCGAGCGGTTGAAGGCGGGCAAGGTCTATGTCCCCGCCGAGGCGACGCGCGCGCTCGGGCATTTCTTCTCGAAGTCCAACCTGTCGGCGCTGCGCGAACTGGCGCTGCGGCGCGCCGCGCAGACCGTCGACCGGCATCTGCTCGATCACGTCGGGGCGACGGGCGAGGCGGGCAATTGGGCGGTCGGCGAGCGGCTCGTCGTCGCGGTCGGCGACCAGCCGGGCAGCGAGGCGCTGATCCGCGCCGCCAAGCGCCTTGCCGATGCGCTGCACGCGCAATGGACGGCGGTCAGCGTCGAGACGCCGCGCAGCGCGACGCTCGGGCCGGCGGCGCGCGACCGGCTGGCGGCGTCGCTGAAGCTCGCGGCGCAGTTCGGCGCGGCGATTGCCACGGTGCCCGCCCACTCGGTCCTCGACGGCCTGTGCGCGCACATCGCCGAGACGCGCGCGACGGCGGTGGTGATCGGCAAGTCGCAGCGCAGCTGGTGGTTCGAACTGCGCCACGGCTCGGTGGTCGACCAACTCGTCCGCGAACTCGACGGCGTCGCCGTGCACGTCGTGCCCGTCGCCATCGCGGCAGGGCCCGACGGCGAAAGCGCGACGCGGCGACCGCGCGCGGTGCGCGGCGCGCTTGCCGGGTTCGGCATGGTCGCCGTGACCACTGCCGTGTCGGTGGCACTGCGCCCGCTCGTCGGGGTCGGCTCCATCGACCTGATCTACCTGCTGCCGGTGATCGCGACGGCGACCTTGTTCGGCCTGCGCGCCAGCCTCGCCGCCAGCCTTGTCGCGGCGCTGGCGTATAATTTCTTCTTCCTGCCGCCGATCTACACCTTCACGATCAGCGACCCGCAAAATGTCGTGACCCTGCTCGTCCTCGTCGTCGTCGCGGTCGTCGCCAGCCAGCTGACGGGCCGCCTGCAGCGCGAAGCGACGATCGGCGCACGCACCGCGACCGAGAACGCCGCGCTCGCGGCCTTCGGCCAGCGGCTGGCGGGCGTCTCCGACGAGGGCGGCACGGCGGCGGCGGTGTGCGAGGAGGTCGCGTCGCTGCTCGACGTCGCGACGGTGCTGTTCGCGCGCCATGCGGCCGAGCTCGTGGTGATCGGCGCGAGTCCCGAGCCGCCGTCGGTCGGCCCGCTCGACCTGGCCGCTGCCGAATGGGCTTTCGACCGCGGCGAGATCGCCGGGCGCGACAGCGGCACCCTGACCGCCAGCGACTGGCAGTTCCACCCGCTCGAAACCGCGCTCGGCGTGCTGGGCGTGCTCGGCATTGCGCGGCAGGGGAGTGGCGACCCCATTGCCGCCGACAAGCGCGTGCTGTTCACCACGCTGGTCGGGCAAGCGGCGCTGGCGCATGAGCGCTTGAAACTGGAGGCCAACGCCCGTGAAGTCGGCGCGCTCAAGCAACGCGACGATCTGCGCGCCACGCTGCTGTCCTCGATCGGGCATGACCTGAAGACGCCGCTGACGGCCGTTGTCGCCGCCGCCGATGCCCTTGCGGCCGAACACGGCGAGAACGCGACCACGGCGCTGCTCAAGGCCGAGGCCCGTCGCCTCCGCCGCGTCTTCGACGACCTCGTCGAAATGACGCGCATCGAAGCCGGCGCGCTGGTCGTCAAGCGCGAGGCCACCGACCTCACCGATGCCGTCGCCGCCGCGGCGCAGGATCTGCGCGCCGAACTGGCGCGCCACCAGCTCGTCCTCGACGTGTCGCCCGCGCTGCCGCTCGTCGAAGCCGATCCGCGCATGCTGCATCATATTCTCATCAACCTGCTCGGCAACGCCGCGAAATTCGCGCCTCCGGCGAGCGCGATCACGGTCCGGGCGCGGCGAACGCATGATTGCGTGGTTCTTGCCGTGCTCGATCGGGGGCCGGGCCTGCCGCCCGGGCAGGAAAAGACGCTGTTCGACCGCTTCATCCGCGTCGACGGTGACGATATGAGTGGCGGCACCGGACTCGGTCTGGCGATCGTCAAGGGGTTTGCCGACGCGATGGGCCTGGGTGTCGGCGCGGCAAATCGCGCCGAAGGGGGCGCGGCGTTCGAGGTGACCTGGCCCGAAGCCAGCATCCGGCGGCCCAGCGCATGACCGGTCGCATCCTGATCGTCGACGACGAACCCGCGATCCGCCGCCTCGTGCGGGGCGCGGTCGAGCGCGCGGGCTATACGGTCAGCGAAGCCGGCACCGCCGCCGACGGCCTGACCAAGGCACGGCGCGAGGGGTGCGAGCTCGTCCTGCTCGATCTCGGTTTGCCCGACCGCGACGGCATCGAGCTGGTCCCGCTGCTCAGGACGAAGGACCGTGCGGTCATCGTCCTCACGGCGCGCGACGCGACGGCGGAAAAGGTCGCTGCACTCGATCTGGGTGCGGACGATTATGTCGTGAAACCCTTCGATACCGAAGAATTGCTGGCGCGCGTCAGGACTGCACTTCGGCATCGCAACGGCTTGACGGGCGGGGATGCACTGATCGCCATCGGCCCGCTGACCATCGACCTTGCGGCCCGGAGAGTGGTTCGCGGCGGCGAGGAGGTGCGCCTGACGCGAAAGGAATATGGCCTTCTCGCCGAACTCGCCCGACACCCGGACCGCGTGCTGACCCATGCCGCGCTGCTGCGCGCGGTATGGGGCGACGCCCATGTCGACGACGTCGAGTATCTCCGCGTCGCCATCCGCAGCCTGCGCCTCAAGCTGGAGGCCGATCCCACAACCCCGACGCTGCTTCGCAATGAACCCGGAGTCGGCTATCGGCTTGATATGTCGAGTTAACATTCGCCAGACTGAGGCGTAAACAGGCTTGGTGCGGGCGGCCGGGGTCGAACCGGCACTCCTTTCGGAACCGGATTTTGAGTCCGGCGCGTCTACCAATTCCACCACACCCGCAGAGCTCCGCGGCGTCGCGAAGCGGGCGGCACGATGTCGGCGTCGCGTCGAGGTGTCAATCGACCCGCGGCGCTTGCG
>CAXTSL010000015.1:0-41777 GCA_964246975.1 uncultured Sphingomonadaceae bacterium | reverse complement strand
TGGACCGACGACGGCTGGACGATCCCGGCGGCCGCGTCGGACCTCGACGCGGTCTATGCTGGGTGGTGCGGCGAGGTGCGGGCGATGATCGCGGCGGCGTCGGGCGTGCCGCTCTTCAAATGGGCGATCAACGCGCACGCGCCGCTCGGCGACTGGGTGCGTGGCGGCAATGTCGCGCTGCTCGGCGACGCGGCGCACGCAATGACGCCGTTCCTCGGCCACGGCGCGGCGTGCGCGATCGAGGATGCCGTCGTGCTGGCGCGCGCGCTGGCGGTGTGCGATAGCCCCGCCGAGGGCCTGGCCCGCTACGTCGCCGCGCGCCACGCCCGCGCCAGCTTCATCCAGGTTGAATCGAACGCGAACGCCGACCGCATGCAGGGCGACGACAGCGACCTGTTCGGCCTGGGCGGGCTGCGCGACGAGGAGGCGCTCGGCCTGTTCGACTACGACTGCCGGACGGTGCCCGTTTGACCCCAGCCGTCGCGCAATTCGCGCTTGAGCACCTTGCCGATCGCGCTGCGCGGCAGGGCATCGACGACGATCACCGCGCTCAGCCGCTGCGTCTTGCCCAGCCGCTCGTTGGCCCACGCCTTCAGCACGTCGCCCGTCCCGTCGCGCAGCACCGCGAACGCCACGGGCGTCTCGCCCCACGTCTCCGACGGCACGCCGACCACCGCCGCCTCGATCACCGCCGGATGCTGCGCCAGCACCGCCTCGAGGTCGCTCGGATAGATGTTGTACCCGCCCGAGATAATCATGTCCTTCTTGCGATCCATCAGCGTCAGGAAGCCGTCGGCGTCGAAGCGACCGACGTCGCCCGTCCGCAGGAAGCGCCGCCCGTCGGGGGCGGTCCACATCGCGGCGGCGGTCTTCTCGGGCTGGTTGTGATAGCCGTTCATCGTCGCGCTCGCATGCCCGACGATCTCGCCGGTTGCGCCCGCCGGAACCTCGATGCCGTCGTCGTCGATCAGGCGGATGTCGTGCCCCGGCGCGGGGCGGCCGACGGTGTGGAGCTTGTCTGGGAACAGATGCGCGAGCAGCACACACGTCCCGCCGCCCTCGGTCATGCCGAAATACTCGACCAGCCCGCCCGGCCAGCGCGCCAGCACATCGGCCTTGAGGCTCGCGGCGAACGGGGCCGAGGTGGCGAACTTCATCCGCGTCTTCGACAGGTCGAACCGCTCGAATTCGGGCAACGCCATGATGCGGCGATACTGGACGGGGACGAGCATCGTGTGCGTCATGCCGATGCCTTCCGCGAGCCGCAGATACTCGAGCGCGTCGAACTTGGGCATCAGCACGATCGTCCCGCCACCCGCCAGCGCCGGCAGGAAGGTCGCCATCGTCGTGTTCGAATACAGCGGCGTCGACAGCAGCGCGACGGTGTCGGCTCCGTAGCCGAGCTTGGCGAGCGTGCCGATCTGCGCCCAGCGCATCGCGTGGCTCTGGACGATGCCCTTGGGCAGCCCCGTCGTACCGCTCGAATAGATGATGTGGAACGGCGACTTCGGCGCGATGATGACGGGCGCGAACGGCGCGTCGCCGAGCCAGTCGTCGAATGCGGGCGTGTCGAGGCGCACCGTCGGCGCGGCGACCGATTGCCCTTCGAGCGCCGCCGCGACACCCGCATCGGTGAAAAACACCGCCGCGCCGCTGTCGGCGATCATCCCGGCGATCTGCTCGGGCGTCGACGACGGCGCGAGCGGCGCGACCGCGACGCCTGCCCGCAGCGCGCCGAGGAAGACGGTGGCATAGGGAATCGACGTGGCAGCGCACACCGCGATGCGGTCGCCGGGCATGACGCCGAGCGCCTGCAGCCGCCCCGCGACGCGGTCCATCTGCCGGTCGAGGTCGCCGTAGGCCAGGCGGTCGTCGCCAACGACGAACGCGGTGCGCTCGGGCGCTTCGAGCGCGTGGTGGTGGACGAGATCGGCAAGCGTTCCGAAGGGCTGCGCGAGAAGGTCGTCGAGGGTCATTCCAGGGTTATGCGCGGGGAGATGAGCGCGGGGAAGACCCACCTTCATCCTCCCCGTCTTCGGGGAGGATTGCTGCGTGCCCGGCTTGACCTTTTGCCCCCGCCCCCGACATACCCGCGTAACACAGTAGAGCCGCGCGTTCCGATCTGCTAACCCCTTCCGCAACGACCTCACCGGAGCTTGCCCGATGGCCACCCAGGCCCCGACTGCCACCGCCACGACGACCGCAGGACCGACGCTGACCCTCACGCCCCCTGCCCCGGTTGCGGTGATCGCGCCCGAGGCTTCGTCGGGCCTCGTCCCCGTCGACGACGCGACGCGCACCAAGCTCGAAGCCAATGTCGACAAGTTCATCGGCGAGTTGATCGCCGAGGACGCCGCATCCCCCGCCTTCGGGGCCAAGGTCGATCAGTTGACCAACTTGGGCGCGCGGGAGATTGCGGAAGCCGCAGGCCAGTCGAACCGTTTCCTCGACCGCCCCGTCCGCGCGATGGACCGCGACACCGGCATCGGCGCCAACCTCACCGAATTGCGCGCCACGATCGAGGACCTCGACCCCGGCAAAAAGGGCGACCTGCTCAGCAAGAAGAAGCTGTTCGGCCTGATTCCGTTCGGCGGCAGCAAGCTGCGCGGCTATTTCGACAGCTATAAGTCGGCGCAGTCGAACATCTCGGCGATCCTGTCGCGCCTCGCCAGCGGCAAGGACGAGCTCCTGCACGACAACGCCGCCGTCGACCTCGAGCGCGCCAATCTGTGGAAGACGATGGGCAAGCTCGAGCAGATGATCCACGTCTCGAAGACGCTCGACGCCAAGATCGAGGCCAAGGCCGCCGAACTCGACTATTCCGAGCCAGCCAAGGCCAAGGCGCTGCGCGAATCGGCGTTGTTCTACATCCGCCAGCGCACCACCGACCTGCTGACCCA
Organism: uncultured Sphingomonadaceae bacterium; assembly: GCA_964246975.1. Lineage (GTDB taxonomy): Bacteria > Pseudomonadota > Alphaproteobacteria > Sphingomonadales > Sphingomonadaceae > Glacieibacterium. Next base: position 38,877 of record CAXTSL010000015.1, on the reverse strand, counting down.
GATGGCGGTCAGCGTGCAGGGCTATCTCGCGCTCGATCTCGTCAAGAAGAATAACATCGAGCTGGTCAAGGGCGTCGATCGCGCTTCGACGACGACCGTCGCGGCGCTGCGGACCGCCGTCACCGTCGCGCAGGCGCTGACCGCGCAGAAGCTCGTGCTCGAGCAGATTACCGCGCTCAACACGACGACGGCGGGAATGATCGATTCGACCGGCGAGCTGCTCAAGACCCAGACCGGCATCATCCACCAGCAGGCGGCCAGCTCGACGATCCCGATCGCGACGCTGCAGCGTGCCTTCCAGAACATCTATACGACGATGGACGCGATCGACACGTTCAAGCTCCAGGCGCTCGAGTCGATGAAGACGACGGTCAACGTGCTGACCAGCGAAGTCGACAAGTCGCGCGGCTATATCGCGCGCGCCGAAGGGGCGTCGAACAAGGCGTTGACCAGCGCCGCGCCGGCGTTCGCGGCGCTGGAGGGCTGACATGGCGCGCGATGTCGACCGTGCCATCGCCCGCTTCGACGAGGTGCTCGACCGGCTGCCCGGCGGCATCGGGCGCGGGGCCGCGACGCGGACGATCCGCCGCACCGTCACCAACGCCGGGCGGCGCGCGCGGCGGGCGATGATCGCGGGCGCGGTGCTGCTGGCCGGGCTGCTCGCCTATTCGCTGTTCGTCGGCGGCATCGGCATCGTCGGCTTCCTCCTCGCCGCGCTGCTGCTGCCGATGTGCATGATCATCGCCGCATCGGCCCCGCTAATGCGCGAGATCGCGCCCGCCGAGCTCAAGAAGGCCGCGCCCGCCGTGCTGCCGGGGCGCACCGAGGCGTGGCTCGACCAGCGCCGCCGCGACCTGCCGCGCCTCGCCGCGCCCACCCTCGACCGGATTTCGGAGCGCCTCGCGACGATCGGCCCGCAGCTCGCCAAGGTGCCCGAGATGGACCCGTTGGCGCAGGACATCAGCCGCCTGCTCAACACCCACCTCCCCGAACTCGTCGAGCGCTATGCCGCAGTACCGCCCGCGCTCCGCACGCTGCCCGACAGCGACGGCGGCCCGAGCATCGAGCGCCGCCTCGTCGACGGCCTCAAGACCGTCGACGGCGAACTGGCGCGGGTCTCGGACAGCCTCGCGGCCGGCGACCGCGACGCTTTCCTGATCCAGGGCAAGTTTCTCGAAAACCGTTACAAGGACGGCGATGTCGGAACGTGACCTGCGGGAGCCGCGCGACGACTTGGCGTTTCGCGACCGGGCCGCGAGCCGCTATGACCGCCGCAGCTTGAGTTAGGACGCAGAACATATGGCATTCGTGCGCGGCGCGTGGTCGTTCCTCGTGGGGGTTAAGGACCTGATGGTCCTCCTCCTGCTGCTGCTGTTCTTCGTCGGCCTGTGGGCGGCGCTCCACACCCGCGCGCCGCTCGCCGTCCCCTCGGGCGCAGCGCTGGTGCTCGACCTCGACGGCGCGGTCGTCGAGCAATCGACCGAAGGCTCGCCGTTCAGCGCGTTCAGCGGCGTCCGCAATCAGCAGGAAGTGCAGGTCCGCGATGTCATCGCCGCCATCGACACAGCGCGCGGCGACAGCCGGATCAAGCTGATCGTTCTCGACCTCGATGCCTTTCTCGGTGCCGGCGAGGCCAATCTCCAGTCGATCGGCACCGCGCTCCGGACCTTCAAGGCGGCGGGCAAGCCCGTCTATGCCTATGCCACCGCGTACACCGACGATGGCTATTACCTTGCCGCCCAGGCGACGCAGGCGTGGGTCAATCCGCTCGGCGGCGTATTGCTCAGCGGCCCCGGCGGGCCGAACCTGTACTTCCGCAAGGCGCTCGACAAGCTCGACGTCGACGTCAACGTCTTTCGCGTCGGGACCTACAAGTCGGCGGTCGAGCCCTACACGCGCAGCGAGGCGTCGCCCGAGGCCAAGGCGGCCGAGCAAACGCTCGTCGACTCGCTGTGGCGGACCTATGCGGTCGATGTCGCGGCGGCGCGGCATGGGGCAGACGTCAACGCCTTCCTGGCGAACCTGCCGGCGCGCGTCGCGGCCACCGGGGGCGATTTCGCCGCCGCATCGCTCAAGGCCGGTCTCGTCGACCGCATCGGCAGCCGCGCCGACTTCGGCCGGATGATCGCCAAGATCGTCGGCGACGGCACCGACAGCCGCCCGGGCTCGTTCAACGCCGTCAAGCTGCCCGCCTACCGCGCCGCGACCAAGGCCAGCGGCAGCGGCAAGGCGATCGGCATCGTCTATGTCGCGGGGACCATCGTCGACGGCGACGCGCCGCGCGGCAGCGCGGGCGGCGACACCATCGCGGCGCAGATCGACAAGGCGGTCGCCAACGATGATATCAAGGCGCTGGTGGTCCGGATCGACTCGCCCGGCGGTTCGGTGCTGGCGTCGGAGCGCATCCGCGAGGCGCTGATGGAAGCGCGGCTCAAGGGCCTGCCGATCGTCGCGTCGTTCGGGCCGGTCGCGGCATCGGGGGGCTATTGGGTCGCCACCGCCGCCGACGAGATTGTCGCGCAGCCCTCGACGATCACCGGGTCTATCGGCGTGTTCGCGGTCATCCCGACCTTCAATCGCTCGCTTAAGGCGCTTGGCATCGGTACCGACGGGGTTAAGTCGACGCCATACTCGGGCGATCCCGACGTGATCCGTGGCCTGACGCCCGAGACGCGTCTCATCCTGCAGGACTCGGTCGAGGACATCTATCGCCGCTTCACCGGCCTCGTCGCCAAGGCGCGCCAGCTGCCCGTGGGGCGTGTCGACGAGATCGGCCAAGGCCGCGTCTGGGCGGGCAACACCGCCGTCGAGCTCAAGCTCGTCGATCGCCTCGGCGGGCTCGACACCGCCATCGCGGCGGCGGCGAAGCGGGCGAAGCTCCCCGCCGACACGCGCACCGTCGATGTCGAGAAGGCGGCCCCGCTGCTCGGCCAGCTCGTCGCCAGCCTGTTCGGTGCCGACGACGGCAGCGACGACGCGCAGGCGTTCGTCAGCGGGGCGCGCGACCCGTTCGCGCGCGCGACGCAGTTGTCGCGTTTGCGCATCCTCGCCGCCGTCGGCGAGGCCCAGGCGGTGGCGGGCGGCGCGACGATCCAGGCGCACTGCCTTGGTTGCTCGGGCCTGACCATGCCGCGCGCCGCCAATGCGACGGCGGCCGAGACCTGGCTGGCACGCCTCGCGGGACCGCTCGGGCTTCGTTAAGCGACGCTACGTCATTGATAGGCTCTGACGGTCCGCCTTCCTGCCGGGCAGGCATGAGCCAGTCCGCCGACCGTGCCTGATTGCACGCGTACGCCGACAATGCTCAATTGCCGTAACGACTGGGGGTTGAGCGATGAGCGACGACGGACTGCGCAAGGTCGACGCCGACGCACTGACGGGTCGCCAGCTGCGCTACTATGATTTCGCGATGGCGGCGTTCGTCGCGATCCTGATCTGCTCGAACCTGATCGGCGCGGGCAAGCAGGCGGCGCTGACGCTTCCGGTCGTCGGCGAGGTGATCTTCGGAGCGGGGATATTGTTCTTCCCGCTGGGCTATGTCCTCGGTGACGTGCTCACCGAGGTCTATGGCTATGCCCGCGCCCGCCGCGTCGTCTGGGTCGGTTTCGCGGCGTCGGTCTTCGCCGCCGCCATGGCTTGGGTGGTGGTAGCGATGCCGCCCGCGCCCGGGTGGAGCGGCCAGCCGGCACTCGCCGAGGTGTTCGGCAACACGCCACGCATCTTCTTCGCGTCGATCCTCGCGTTCTGGGCGGGCGAGTTTGCCAATGCCTTCGTGCTGGCGCGGATGAAGGTGTGGACCGGCGGCAAGCGGCTCTGGACCCGCACCATCGGCTCGACGGTGGTCGGTCAGGGCGTCGACAGTCTGATCTTCTACCCCGTCGCGTTTCTCGGCATCTGGGAACCCGACCGCGTCGCGCTAGTGCTGTTCACCAACTACGTCCTGAAGGTCCTGTGGGAAGTCGCATTGACCCCCGTCACCTACCGCGTCGTCGCCTTCTTCAAGCGCGCCGAGGGCCTCGACGTTTACGACACGGGCACCGACTTCAACCCGTTCAAGGCGAAGGTCTGATACGGCGTTGGCAGAGCCGCAAGCGGCTGGCGGAGTCGGAGGGATTCGAACCCTCGGATCCAGTTACCCAGATCGGCAGTTTAGCAAACTACTGGTTTCAGCCACTCACCCACGACTCCCGACGCGGACGGCGGCTATAGCGGGGCCAAAGGCATGGCGTCAACGCCCGACGCTGTCGTACGAAAAGCCGCGCCGCCGCACTTCCTCGGGGCGGTAGACGTTGCGCAGATCGACGATCGACGGTTGCGCCATGACGGCCTTCATGCGGTCGAGGTCGAGGGCACGGAAGGCATCCCATTCGGTGACGAGGACCGCAACCTCGGCCCCCGTAACGCAGTCGTAGGGGTCGTTAGCATAAACCACGTCGGTTAAAACGAGCTTAGCCTGCTCGACGCCCTCGGGATCATAGGCACGGATCGCCGCTCCCTGGTCCTGCAGCGCCTGGATGATCGCGATGGCGGGTGAATCGCGCATGTCGTCGGTGTTGGGCTTGAAGGTCAGGCCGAGAACAGCGACGGTCTTGCCGCGCACCTCGCCGCCGCATGCCGCGACGACCTTGCGCGCCATCGCGCGCTTGCGGTTGTCGTTGACCGCCGCGACGGTCTCGACGATCCGCATCGGTGAACCGAAGTCCTGCGCGGTCTTGACCAACGCCAGCGTATCCTTGGGAAAGCACGACCCGCCATAGCCCGGCCCGGCATGGAGAAACTTGGAACCGATGCGGTTGTCGAGGCCGATGCCGCGCGACACGTCCTGAACATCCGCACCGACCGCCTCGCACAGGTCGGCGATCTCGTTGATGAAGGTGATCTTGGTCGCCAGAAACGCATTGGCGGCATACTTGATCAGCTCGGCGGTACGGCGCGCGGTGAACAGCAGCGGCGAATGGTTGAGGAACAACGGGCGATACAGCTCGGTCATCACGGCGCGCGCGCGCGTATCGTCGGTGCCGATGACGATGCGGTCGGGGCGCTTGAAGTCCTGGATTGCCGCACCTTCGCGCAGGAACTCGGGGTTCGAGACGACGGCGAATTCGGCCGCCGGATTGGCCTCGCGGATCAGCCGCTCGACGTCGTCGCCCGTGCCGACGGGGACGGTCGATTTGGTGACGATGACGGTGTAGCGCGACAGCGCGGCGGCGATGTCCTTGGCGGCGGCGTGGACATAGCTGAGATCGGCATGGCCGTCGCCGCGCCGCGACGGCGTGCCGACCGCGATGAATACCGCCTCGGCCTTGGCCAGGCCCTCGGCAAGATCGGTGGTGAAGTTCAGCCGTCCGGCGCGAACGTTCGCCGCGACGAGGTCACTCAGGCCGGGCTCGTAGATCGGCATGATGCCGGTGCGGAGCCGCTCGATCTTGCCCGGATCGACGTCGACGCAGACCACGTCATGCCCGAAATCGGCGAAGCACGCTCCCGACACGAGCCCGACATAGCCCGCACCGATCATTGCAACCTGCATTCATTCGCCCCTCTTTGCGCGCCGCGCGCCGATTAGCAGGCGGTTCCGGAGAAGGGAAGGTTGGAGCGGACGCTGGAGCGCGCTACACGGATGTGGGGGCGTCAGAGCGGAGAACTGCCATGCGCCCGATCCTCATGCTGACCCTCGCGACCGCCGCGCTGGCGCTCGCCGCCTGCACCACCGACGCGGCGCGCCCGACAAGTGCCGCCGCCACCCCTGCATCGGCCCCCGCCAACCCCGATGGCACCTACCGCCAGAAGGACGTGCTGAGCGCTGCCGAGGATGTCTTCGGGCGCGGCGCGAAAGGGCTCGGCGAGGCGGTCGAGCGGGTGTTCCGCGAACGCGGCGAACCCAATGCGTACATCGTCGGGCGCGAGGCGGGCGGCGCGTTCGTCGTCGGCGTGCGCTATGGCTCGGGCACGCTGTTCCACAAGGTCGAGGGCCAGGCCCCGGTGTTCTGGACGGGGCCGTCGGTCGGCTTCGATGCGGGCGCGGACGCGTCGCGGACCTTCATCCTCGTCTATAATCTCAACGACAGCGCCGACCTGTACCGCCGCTACCCGGCCGCCGAGGGCAAGGCTTTCTTTGTCGGCGGCTTTGGCGTCAATTATCTCCAGCGCGACGATGTCGTGCTGGTGCCGATCAAGCTCGGCGTCGGGGTGCGTCTGGGGATCAACGCGGGCTATCTGAACTTCACCCGCGCGCTGAAGAAAGTGCCGCTGTAGCGCAGGGTCAATCGTCCTCGTCCTCCTTGCCCGCCAGATCGAGCGCACGGGCGCGGATCTGGCGGGTGCGGCACCAGTGGACTAGCGCCTCCTCGCGACCGTGCGTCACCCAGACTTCGTTGGGCGCGAGTTCGGTGCACGTCGTCGTCAGCTCGTCCCAGTCGGCGTGGTCGGAGATGATCAGCGGCAGCTCGACGAGTTTCTGCACGGCGCGCTGGCGGACGCGCATCCAACCCGACGCCATCGCGGTGATCGGCTCGGGCAGGCGGCGGCTCCACCGGTCGTTGAGCGCCGACGGGGGGGCCATGACGATCGTGCCCTTGAGGTCGGCGGGCTTCATCCCCGCCGCCGGGCGCAGGTCGCCGAGCTCGACTCCCAGTGCAGCGTAAAGGTCGCACAGCTTTTGCAGCGCGCCGTGGATGTAGATCGGCGCGTCGTGACCAGCGAGGCGCAACTCGGCGATGACCCGCTGCGCCTTGCCGAGCGCGTACGCCCCGATCAGCACGCACCGCTCGGGATTGGCCGCCAGCGCAGTCAACGCCTTCGCCGCTTCGCCCGACGTCGGCGGGTGGCGAAAGACGGGCAGGCCGAAGGTCGCCTCGGTGACGAAGATGTCGCACGGCACGGGCTCGAAGCCCGCGCAGGTCGGGTCGGCGCGGCGCTTGTAGTCGCCCGAAACGACGATGCGCTCGCCCTTATGCTCGAGAACGACTTGGGCCGAGCCCAGCACATGGCCGGCGGGCACGAAGCGCACGCCGACATCGCCGACGCGCACGCCCTCGCCGTACGCGACGCCCTGCCCACCAAGCTGCTCGCCATAGCGCACGTCCATGATCGCCAGTGTCTCGCGCGTCGCCATGACCTTGCCATGCCCGGCGCGCGCGTGGTCGGCATGGCCGTGGGTGACGAGCGCCCGGTCCTTGGGGACCGACGGGTCGATCCAGAAATCGCCGGGGACGACGTGGATGCCCTCGGGGTGAGGGACGAGCCAGGAACCGGGGGTGGGCATGAGAGGGATGTGGGGGGCTGGGGGGCGAATTGCGAGGCGGTGTGCAAGCGTTGCCCGTCATGCTGGCGGACGCCAGCATCCATCGTCCCGCACGAAGATGGGTGGATGCTGGCGTCCGCCAGCATGACGGCCGTGATCGGACTTAGAAGTTAAACCGCCCCGTCACCCCGTAGATCGTGTCGGCCTCGCGCGGGATAAGGTAGCGGTAGCTACCCCCCGGGCCGCCGGTCTGTATCGCTGCGGCGAAGCTATTGCCGAAGACGTTCTTGACATAGCCCGTCAGTTTGAAGCGGTCGTTCTTCTCGATCAGCGAGACCTGCACGTCGGCGAGCACATAGTCGGGGATCGTCGTGGCGCGGCGGACCAGCGGATCGGGCGACAACTGCGACAGCTGGTCGGCGGTATAGGTCAGGTTGCCACCGAAGCCGACATCGACCGCACCGCCCGTGACGATGCGGTAATCGGCCTGGACGCTCGCCTTGACCTTGGGCGCACTGGTCAGCTGCGTGCCGTTGGGGATTGCCTGGCTGGCGTTGGCGCCGGGCGGCAACAGGAAATTGTCGATATGCGCGTCGGTATAGGCGAAGCCGCCGGTCAGCGTGAAGGCCTTCGACAGTCGCGCGATGACATCGATCTCGACACCGCGCGTCGAGACCGTGCCGGCATTGGTCAACCGCGTCGTCTGCACGCCGTTGACGAAGTCGGGGTTGTTGGCCTGGAAGTTCTTGTACTTCGCATAAAAAGCCGCGACGTTGATATTGACGCGCCCGTCGAGCAGCGTGTTCTTCAAGCCGATCTCATAACTGTCGGCGGTCTCGGCGGCGATGACGTTGGTGTTGATCGTCGCCATGTTGTAGAAGACGTTGTACGCGGGTCCCTTGTAACCGCGCGCATAGGTGCCGTAGACCATGTGGTCGCGACTGAGGTCGAACTGTACCCCGGCACGGCCAGACAGATTGTCCTTCTTCGTCGAGGCGGTGAACGGGATGCCGTTCGACACGCCTGCGATGGCCGAACCGTTGTTATAGACGCCCGCATCGAAGTTCGCGCCGATCCCCGGCCCGGCGAGCGTCGTGCGGCGGATGTGATCGACGTCGAGTTCGTCGTGGGTGTAGCGCAGCCCGCCGATCAGGCGCAGCGCGTCGCTGATGTGGAAGGTCGCCTGGCCGAACGCCGACAGGTTCTTGAAGGTCGAGCCGAAGACCGCTGTCCCGCTGGGGAAGGTCGACGGTGCCGCCAGCGGGCTGGAGCACGGCGTCAGCGCCGCAGGCGCGGGCGCGACGAGGGCGTTGCAGACGATGTCGCTGCGCGTGAACGTCCGATCCGAACGCGCCCGCGAGTAATAGCCGCCGATGACGTAGTCGAGCGTCTGCCTGCCCGGCGAGGTCAGGCGAATTTCCTGGCTGAACGTGTTGCCGGTCTGCGGGCCATCGTCGTGGAGCTGATTGAAGCCGATATAGGCGGCGGGCAGGAAATCGCCGTCGCGGATTTCGCGGTTCTTGTAGTTACGGTAGGCGGTGATCGAGGTCAGCGTGCCGATCGCGCCGACGTCGAGGTCGCCCTGCACCGACCCACCATAACCCTTCTCGATGGTCCGCGTCACGAGGTTCTGCGCGATGCGGCGCGTGTTGACATCGCGCGCCGTCGGCAGTCCGGCGGCGGTGGCGTTGTTCGGCGTCGTGCCGATGACCTCGGCGCAGCAATCGTCGTCGTTCTTGTGGAAGTCGCCGATCACCGTGAAGCTGAGCTTGTCGCTGACCTCGGCGACGATGAGCCCGCGCGCACCATAGTGCTTGTAGCCGTTGACCTGGCGCTGGACGTTGGGTGCCTCGTTATAGATGTTGCCGTCGTACTCCGAATAGAAACCGGTGAAGCGACCCTTGACCATCACGCCGAAGGGCACGTCGATGGCGCCGCGCGCGCGATATTCCTTTTTCGAGAAGTAACCCGCCTCGACGAAGCCGCCAAGGTCGTCGCCGGGGCGCTTCGAGACGATGTTGATGACGCCCGCGCTGGCATTCTTGCCGAACAATGTCCCCTGCGGGCCGCGCAGCACTTCGATGCGCTCGATGTCGACGAGGTCGGTGAAAGCCTCGCCGGCGCGGCTCAGGACGACCCCGTCGAGCACCGCCGACACCGACGGCTCGGCGGCGATCGAGAAGTTCGCGGTGCCGATGCCGCGCAGGAACAGGAACTGGTTGATCGGCGTACCCGACTTGCGAAAGTTGAGCGACGGCACAAGGTATTGCGCGTTCTCGATATTGATGCCGCCCTGGCGCTCGAGCAGCGCGCCCGACAGCACGCTGACCGCGACCGGCACGTCCTGAAGACGCTCGGTGCGCTTCTGCGCGGTGACGACGATCTCGCCGCTGTCGAGGTCCGCACCATCGGCGGTGGCAACCTGCGGCGCTGCCTGACCGGGCGCGGGCGTCTGGGCGAAGGCGGCGGCAGTCAGCGCGAAGGTCGCGGTACCGGCAAGCATCAGCGAACGGATCAAGGTCGTGTCCCCCAAGGATCGGGCGCGCGGTCGAGCCGCATCGCGTTGTCCTGTCTTCTAGCGGCGAACCCCTGTCACGAAAGCGATTTTTGTCGCTTGCCAAGCTCGGCTGCCGGGTGGGGCATATTTGTTACAGGTCCAGCGCGACGGCAGCGTTCAGCCGTAGCGGCGGAGCAACCCCGCAAGCTTGCCCTGCACTTTGACGCGCGATGGCAGATAGTGCTGCGGCGCGTGCATCGCGTTGGCCGGGTCCAGTCGGATCATGCCCTTTTCGTGGCGCAGATACTTGAGCGTCGCCTCGGCATTGTCGACGAGCGCGACGACAATGTCGCCGTCGCGCGCGGTGTCGCAGCGACGGACGAGCGCATAGTCGCCGTCGAAGATTCCCGCATCGACCATCGAATCGCCCGACACTTCGAGGGCGTAGTGATCACCGAGTCCAAGCAGCGCGGCGGGGACGCTGAGCGAGCGGTCGCTCTCCAATGCCTCCATCGGCAGACCGGCGGCGATGCGCCCGTGCAGCGGTACCTCGATAACGTCGTTGGCAGGCTGCGGGACGGCGCGCCGCTTCGAGAAATCGGCGTGGATGACGCTGCCTTCGGGCGCGGCGGCGCGGACCTCGGGCATCTTGAGGACCTCGAGAGCGCGCGCGCGATTGGGCAGGCGGCGGATGAAGGCGCGTTCCTCGAGCGCGTTGATCAGGCGGTGGACGCCACTTTTTGATTTGAGCGCGAGCGCGTCTTTCATCTCCTCGAACGACGGCGACACACCATCCGCAGCGAGCCTCGCGTCGATGAAGCGGAGTAGATCGTGTTGCTTGCGCGTCAGCATCGTTCGCCTCCCAGCGGGAACCAATAGGGAACGATTAGGCAACAGCCGGAACGAAGTCAAGCGCGAGAAAGGCGACCGGTTCACCGGCGGCGAGGGCGGGCGCGTGCGGCGCGCGGACGATCAGCGCATTGCTGTCGGCGAGGGTCCTGAGCATGCCGCTGTCCTGCCGCGCGGCGGGCGTGACGATGCCGTCGGCTAGGTGGGCGCGGAGATAGTCCTGTCGTCCGTCGTTGGCGGCGAGCGACGTGCCGAGGCGGGCCTGTTCGAGGCCGGGGAGCGGCGCGGGATCGCCAGCCATGCGGCGCAGCAGCGGCACGGCGAAAAGCAGCGCACAGACGAACGCCGACACCGGATTGCCGGGCAGGCCGACGATACGCAGCGCGCCGAGCGTGCCGCTCAGCATCGGCTTGCCGGGACGCAGCGCGATCTTCCAGAAGTCGATTTCCGCGCCCATGCCGCGCAACACGGGCACGACGAGATCAAGGTCGCCGACCGATGCGCCGCCGATGGTGACAAGCAGGTCGGCGCCCGCCGCGCCGCGCACGGCGGCCGCGAGCGCGTCGCGGCGATCGGGGACGATACCGCCGTCGACGACCTCCGCGCCCGCGCCCTGCAGCAGCGCGGCGAGCATGACGCCGTTGGCGCTGACGATCTGGTCGGTGCCCGGAGTCGTTCCCGGCGGCACGAGTTCGTCGCCGGTGGCGAGCAGGACGACGCGCGGGCGGCGATGCACCGCGGCCCAGCCGTGCCCCGCCGCTGCGAGCAGCCCTAGGCGCGCCGGCGTCAGCATCGCCCCTGCCGCAACGATGATGTCGCCCGCGCCGAAGCCGAGGCCCGCGACGCGGATGTGCGCGCCCTGCCCGCGCGGCCCGTCGCCGGTCAGGCGCAGCGCGTCGGCGTCGCACGCGACATCTTCCTGCACGATCACGGTATCGGCCCCGCCCGGCAGCGGCGCGCCGGTGAAGATCCGCACCGCCTCGCCCGCCCCGACAGCGCCCGCGAAGCCGCGTCCGGCGGCGCTCTCGCCGATGATGCGCCACGGGCCGGCACGATCGCGCCAGCGGATCGCATAGCCGTCCATCGCCGACGCGGCGAACGGCGGCTGGCTCAGCGTGGCAGCGACGGCGGCGGCGGCGCGGCGGCCCGCAGCGGCGGCGAGCGGGACAGTCTCGGCCGGCAACGGCAGCGTCGCGGCAAGCAGCCGCGCCTGCGCATCGGCGACCGCGAGCAGGCTCACGCCCGCCAGTCCCCCGACCGCCCGCCCGACTTCGACAGCAGCCGCACCCCGTCGATCGTCATGCCCCGGTCGATCGCCTTGGCCATGTCGTAGATCGTCAACAGCGCGACCGAAACGGCGGTCAACGCCTCCATCTCGACCCCGGTGGTGTGCGTCGTCCGTGCCGTCGCAGTGACACGGACGCTGTCGCCTTCGAGGTCGAGCGCAACCTCGACCCCGCTCAGCGGCAGCGGATGGCACAGCGGGATCAGGTCAGCGGTGCGCTTCGCCGCCATGATCCCCGCGATGCGCGCCACCGCCAGCACGTCGCCCTTGCCGACGAGCCCGTCGCGGATCGCCGCGAGAGTCGCGGGCTGCATCGCAATACGCCCCTCGGCGGTGGCCGCGCGCGCCGTCACCGCTTTCGCCGACACATCGACCATGCGCGCCGCGCCGTCGGCGTCGAGGTGCGTCAGGCCGCTCATGCCGCCGCCAGCGCTTCGCCCCTGAGCAGCGCGCGCGTTGCGGTCTCGATATCGGGCGCGCGCATCAGGCTTTCGCCGACGAGGAAACTCCGCACGCCGTGTGCCGCCATCGCCGCGAGGTCGGCATGATCGCGCAGACCGCTTTCGGCGACGAAGGTGCAGCCTGGCGGGGCGAGCGCGACCAGCTCGTAGGTACGCGTGAAATCGACCGAAAAATCGCGTAAATCGCGGTTATTGACGCCGATCAGGCGCGATTTCAGCCGCAGTGCGCGGTCGAGTTCGTTGGCGTCGTGGACCTCGACGAGCACGTCCATGCCGCGCTCGAGCGCCGCCGCCTCGATCTCGGCCATCGCGCCGTCGTCCAAGGCCGCGACGATGATCAGGATCGCATCCGCCCCGATGGCGCGCGCCTCGGCGACCTGCCACGCGTCGAGCGTGAAGTCCTTGCGCAACACCGGGAGCGCGCAGGCGGCGCGGGCCGCGACGAGGTAGTCCTCGTGTCCCTGGAAATGCGCCGCGTCCGTCAGCACCGACAGGCAGGCCGCACCCCCGGCTGCGTAGGCGCGCGCATGGGCGGCGGGGTCGAAGTCGGCGCGGATAACGCCCTTCGACGGCGACGCCTTCTTGACCTCGGCAATCAGTGCAAAGCCGGTCGCGGCGACCCTGTCGAGCGCAATGCGGAAGCCGCGCGGCGGGGTTTGCACTGCGGCGGCGCGGTCGAGGTCGGAGACCGAGCGCACGGCCTTGCGCCGGTCGACTTCGGCGCGCGTGTCGGCGCAGATGCGGGCGAGGAGATCGGTCATGCCTCACGCTGTAACCCACGATAGGTTTGCGGCAAAGCGGGCTCACCGGCGACCACAAGCGTCTGGCGAACTGCGATTGCGCTACGCCATGCTCGTATCGAGCGCCTGCCGGATGATCGCGAGCCCGTGAGCTGTCCGGCCCGTCGGCGGGTGTTTCTGCGCTGCCGCGAACTCCGCCGAAGCCTTCAAGCCCATCAAATCGGATTTCATGATTTCGATAATCTTCACCAGAACCAATTCGCTCTGGGCATCCGTCGTACCCAGATCCTGCGAGATGGCCGCAACAATTTCGTGAGCATTTCGACCTGCCCGACCTCGGCCTCGAAGCCGTCCAAATCGAGCTGCTTGTCGAAGACTTTCCGGAACGGCGCGAAGCGACAAACCAGCCGCCCGCAAATATAGCCAACGGCCGCTCCGCCCAGCATTGCCGCCAAGGTCGTCATCCCGCCAGTCGCGGGCCCCGTCCCTGAAACGCCGCTCGCGATTGCGCCGAAGGCCATCCCGACACCGGCAAACGCGAGTTCACACGCTTGCTTACCTGTTACGATGCCAGACATCAGGGCCTCCTACCGTGCCACGAAGTCGCGCGAAGCGAGCGTTCGGGTATTTCGCTATAGGCCCGGAATAAAGTTGGCGAAGGCGTATCGATCTGTCAAGTTGAAACGCTCTATCAAAGCGTTCGTGCCCGACTGATAGTATCGCCACCCCCGCCGATGCGATCCAGATCGCCGCAACGGCGAACGTCGTCGGTCCCGTCTTGCGGGGCATCGAAGAGCGCGTCACCGGTATGGTTACCGATGCGATCCCGTTCCGGACGTTAGGGCAAGTCGCTCAGGTGGCGACCCACGCCGCGAGCAGCCGCGCGGCACCGCCGCCGTCGATCGCTGACGCCGATTGAGTCACGCCCGTTTGCCAGTCACTTGCCACCCCCGCCACCAGCAAGGCGGCGCTGGCGTTGAACAGTACGGCGTCCCGATACGCCCCGCCCTCCCCCGCCAACAGGCGCGTCAGCGCGGCGGCATTATAGGCGGCGGTGCCGCCGCGCAGCGCGCTGAGCGGGTGGTGCGGCAGGCCCGCCGTTTCGGGGCTGACGCGCTCGCTTGGCCCCCCGACCCACAACAGCGTGCTCGGCCCGTCGACCGACAGCTCGTCGAGCGGCTCGTCGCCCGCCACGAGCAGCGTCGCGTCGGTGCCGAGGATTTCGATGGCACCCGCGAAGACGGGCAGGAAGTTTGGACGCGCGACGCCGATCAGCTGGCGCCGGACCGACGCCGGATTGCACGCCGGGCCGGTCAGGTTGAGGATCGTGCGGCGACCGATGGCGCGGCGGACGGCAGCGAGCTTGCCCAGCGCGGGGTGGTGCCGCTGCGCGAACAGGAAGGCGATGCCGAGGCGGTGCAGCGTGTCTTCGGCGGCGTCCGACGCGCGCGCCAGATCGAGGCCGAGGGCTTCGAGCGTGTCGGCGGCCCCGGCCTGGCTCGACGCGGCGCGGTTGCCGTGCTTGGCGACGGGGACGCCGCACGCCGCGACGACGATGGCGACGGCGGTCGAGACATTGAGGCTGTGGCTGCCGTCGCCGCCCGTGCCGCAGACATCGATCGCGCCGGGCGGTGCGGTCACCGGGATCATCCGCGCGCGCATCGCCTGCGCGCACGCTGCGATCTCGACGCTGGTCTCGTCGCGCTCGGCGAGGCCGGTCAGAAAGGCGCGCGCCTCATCGTCGCTGGCGCGACCGTCGAGCAAGGCATCGAACGCGGCGCGCGCGACATCTGCCGCGAGCGGCAGGCGGGGGTCGGGCAGCAAGCTCACGCGGCGCGGGCCGCCGCGTGCACCGGCAGCGCCGCCGGGGTTAACCCCGCCAGGCGCATGAAGTTGGCGAGCAGCGCGTGGCCATGCTCGCTGGCGATACTCTCGGGGTGGAATTGCACCCCCCACAGCGGCAGGTCGCGGTGGCGCAGCCCCATGATCGTCCCGTCCTCGGTGCGCGCGTCGGCGATCAGGACGGGCGGCAGCGTCGCCGCCTCGACGATCAGCGAATGATAGCGCGTCGCGACGAACGGCGACGGCAGCCCGGCGAACACCCCCTCACCGTCATGCCGGATCGGCGAAGTCTTGCCGTGCATGACGCGGTCGGCGCGCACGACCCGCCCGCCGAAGGCCTGCGCCAGCGCCTGGTGCCCGAGGCAGACGCCGAGCAGGGGACGGCGGACGGCGGCGGCGGCGGCGATCAGGTCGAGGCAGATGCCCGCCTCGTCGGGCGTACACGGTCCCGGCGACAGCAGGATGGCGTCCGCCCCGGTCGCCAGCGCTTGCGCCGCAGTCAGTGCGTCGTTGCGCGCCACCTCGACCACCGCCCCCAGCTCCTGGAGGTAGTGGACGAGGTTGTAGGTGAAGCTGTCGTAATTATCGATGACGAGGATCATGGCGGCGGCGTCTAGCGCGTCGCGGACGGCGCGTCATCTCGCAATCGGGGCGGCGCCGGATCCTCGATCAGCGAGGCGTCGCGCGTGTCTGGCAGCAGCAGTGCGACGGTGAGCGAGACGCCGAGCATCGCGGTGACATACCAGAAGAATCCGTTCTCGTTGCCCGCCGCCTTGAACGCCAGCGCGACATATTCCGCCGTACCGCCGAACAGCGATACCGAAACGGCGTAGGGCAGCCCGACCCCCAGCGCGCGGACGGGGGCGGGGAACAGCTCGGCCTTCACGAGGCCCGAGATCGCGGTGTAGCAGCTGAGCACCGTCAACGCCGCGAGGATCAGCGCGAAACCCTCCCAGCGGCTGGCGGCGTGGCTGAGCGCGGTCAGCACGGGAAAGGTGCCCAGCACGCCGAGCACGCCGAAGGCGATCAGCTGGGGTCGCCGCCCGATCCGGTCCGACAGTGCGCCGAACAGCGGCTGGATGAGCATGTACACGAACAGGCTGAGCGCGCTGACGAGGCTCGCTTCGGCCTTGGTCCAGTACGCGGTGTTGACAAGGAATTTCTGCATGTACGTCGTAAACGTGTAGAAGGCGAGGCTGCCACCCGCACCGAGGCCGACGACAAGCAGCGCCGCGCGGCGGTACAGCCACAGGTGCCGCCAGAGGTCGCGGTGCGCGGCAGCGGGGACATGCTCGAACGCCGCCGTTTCGGCGATACTGCGCCGCAGCCACAGCGCGACCAAGGCACCCAGCGCGCCGATGGCGAAGGGAATGCGCCAGCCCCAATCGTCGAGGTCAGGCTCGCTGAGCACGGCCTGCAGGACGAGCAGCACGGCAACGGCGAGCAGCTGGCCGCCGATCAGCGTCACATACTGGAAGCTGGCGGCAAAGCCCCGGTGACGTGGGCTCGCCACCTCGCTCATGTACGTCGCGGACGCACCATATTCGCCGCCGACCGACAGGCCCTGCAGCAGACGCGCGAGCACGAGGATGACCGGGGCGGCGACGCCGATGCTGGCGTAACCGGGGCACAGCGCCACCGCCGCCGAACCCGCCGCCATCAGCATTACCGACAGGCTGAGCGCCGCCTTGCGTCCGTGGCGGTCGGCATAGGCCCCGAGCAGCCAGCCGCCGACCGGGCGCATCAGGAACCCGACGGCGAACACCGCCGCCGCGCTGAGCAGCTGCGCCGTCGCGTCGCCCTTGGGGAAGAAGACGTGCGCGAAATACAGCGAGAACGCCGAATAGGTGTAGAAGTCGAACCACTCGACGAGGTTGCCGATCGACCCGCCGAGCAGCGAGCGGAAGCGGCCCGGCGCGTGCGCTCGACCCAACGCTGCCGTCGCGCCCCCCGACGCGAACACCTACGGCGTCACTGCGCGAGCGGCACGCCGCCCGGTGGCGGGGTCGCGGGCCTGGCGGGGGCGGTCGCCGTCGCGGGTGCCGCCAGCGTCGTGTCGATGGGCCGCGACTTGTGCCCCGCCGCCGCCAGCACGGCGAGAAGGATCGACGTGCCGATGAACAGCCCGGCGAGGATCGTCGTCGACCGCGTCAGCAGGTCCGCCGCGCCGCGCGCCGTCATCAGGCCGCCCGCCGTGCCGCCGCCGCCGATGCCGAGCCCGCCGCCCTCCGACCGCTGGAGCAGGATGACCGCGCACAGCGCGATGGCGATCAGCGTGTGGACGACGAGGACGAAGGTGGACATGCAGGGCTTTCGGACGCGCGGACGGTGACGGCGGCGCATGTAGCGGCTGGGGACCGCGCGCGCAATGTCAGGCGGCGGTCGCTATCGCCAGCAGGCTCGCCGCCGTCAGGCTCGCGCCGCCGACCAAGGCACCATCGACGTTTGCGCCGGCGAGGAGCGTCGCGGCGTTCGCGGGGTTGACCGAGCCGCCGTAGAGGATGCGGACGGCAGCCCCTGCGTCGCCGTAGCGCGCGACCAGCGCGGCGCGGATCGCGGCGTGCATTGCAGCCACGTCGCCGGGCGTCGGGGTGCGCCCGGTACCAATGGCCCAGACGGGTTCGTAGGCGACGGTCAGGCGGTCGGGCGCATCGGGGAGCGACCCGGCGAGTTGCGCGGCGACCACCGCCCCGGCGTCGCCCGCGTCGCGCTGCGCGTCGGTCTCGCCGACGCAGACGATGGCGTCGAGGCCTGCGGCGACCGCCGCCTCGGCCTTGGCGCGCACTACGGCGTCGGTCTCGCCGCAATCGGCGCGGCGTTCACTGTGACCGACGATGACGAGGCGCGCGCCCGCGTCGGCGAGCATTGCGGCGGAAATATCGCCGGTGTGTGCGCCTTGCGCGCTGGCGTAGAGGTTCTGCGCGCCGATAACAAGGTGGCTGCCTTGTGCCGCACGGGCGGCGCGCTCGATCAGCGTGAAGGGTGGGCAGATCGCCATGTCGACATGCCGGGGCACCGCCGCTGCGACCGCAACGATTTCGGCGAGCGATGCGTCGGTCCCATGCATCTTCCAGTTGCCGACGATGAGTTTGCGAGTGTTGGTCATTGGGCGGGCCTAGCGAAACCGCCGCCACCCGCCAAGCCTTGCCCCGTTCCGGCCCCGCCCCTATGGTCCGCGCCGTCCGGGCAGCCGCCCGCTTTTCCCTATCCGACGGACCCTCATGCTCGGTTTCATTCGCAAATGGCTCACCTCGTGGCCGGTGCTGGCGCTGCTCGGCCTCGTCCTCGTCGCCTTCGTCGTCACCGGGGTCGGCGATCCGTTCAGCGGCGGCGGCGGCGCGGGCGGCAGCCTGGCGCGCGTCGGCAAGACGAGCATCGGCGAGGCGGCGTTCCTCAAGCAGTTCGACCGGATCATTGCCCGCGCCCGCGAAACCAGCCCCGGCACCACCCCACAGCAGGTGGCGCGCGAGGGCGGCGTCGAACAAGTCCTCGACCAGATGACCGGCAGCGCCGCACTCGATGAATTCGCGCACACGCACAACATCGCCGCGAGCAGCCGCGCCGTCGACGGCGCCATCGCCTCGATCGACGCCTTCCGGCTGGCGGGCAAGTTCGACCAGTCGACCTATCAGCGCCTGCTCGCCGAGCGCCGCCTGTCGGAGCGCGAGCTGCGCGACGGCCTCGGCAGCGATCTCGTCCGCAAGCAGCTGCTGGTTCCCGTCGCGGCGGGCGCGATGGTGCCGCGCACGCTGGCGATGCCCTATGCGCGGCTGCTCCTCGATCTCCACGAAGGCCAGGGCGGGGTCGTGCCGCCGCCCGCCGTCGCGGCGCCCGCACCGGCTGCGGTCGCCACCTATTACGCCGCCAACAAGGCGAAGTTCGTCGCGCCCGAAAAGCGCGGCTTCCGCTTCGCGCTCCTCGACAGCGAAAAGCTGTTGTACGCCGCGAACGTCACCGACGCCGAGGTCGCCGCCTATTACGACAAGAACCGCGAGACCTATGGCGGCGTCGAACAACGCAGTCTGTCGCAGGTCGTGCTGCCCGACGAGGCGCGCGCCAAGGCTTTTGTCACGGCGGTACGCGGCGGTGCCAACTTCGTCGAGGCGGCGCAGAAGCTTGCGGGCTACAAGGCCGCCGATGTCGCGCTGGGCTTGTTCACCAAGGAGAAGTACGCGCTCGCGTCGTCGCCCGCCGCCGCCGACGCGGTGTTTGCCGC
This sequence comes from uncultured Sphingomonadaceae bacterium, assembly GCA_964246975.1. Lineage (GTDB taxonomy): Bacteria > Pseudomonadota > Alphaproteobacteria > Sphingomonadales > Sphingomonadaceae > Glacieibacterium. The sequence continues at coordinate 19,744 of CAXTSL010000015.1, read as the reverse complement.
GACCGCTGGCAGCGTCGTCGAACCGGTCAAGACCGACTTCGGTTGGAACGTCGTGCGCGTCGACGCCGTCGCCGGCGCGAAGGGCAAATCGCTCGCCGATCTGAAGGGCGAGATCACCGCCAAGCTGCGTGCCGACAAGGCCGACAGCGCGCTGAGCGAACTCGTCGCAAAAATCGAGGACGCGTTCGGCGAAGGGCAGAGCTTTGCCGACGTGGTCAAGGCGAACGGCCTTGCCGCCGTCGCCGTGCCGCCGGTGGCGCGTCCGGCCGCCGCCAAACCTCCCGCGCTGCCGCCGGTCGCCGACCTCGTCGCGACCAAGGCGTTCGACGCCGACCCTGCCGACAAGGCCAGCGTGCAGGAGATCGCCAAGGGCCGGTTCGCGGTCGTCGAGCTGGGTCAGGTCATTTCGCCCGCCGCGCCACCGCTGACGCAGATCGCGCCGCAGGTTACGGCCGCACTGACCACGTCGCTGCGCGCCAAGGCCGGCCAGGCAATCGCCGACGCCATCATTGCCGAGGTCGCCAAGGGCGGCAATTTCGCGGCCGCACTGGCCAGGCGCGGGCTGCCCGCCGCGCAGCCGATCCGGGGTCGCCGCCTCGACGCGAGCCAGGCGCAACAGGTGCCGCCGCCCGTCGCCATGTTCCTGACTATGCCGGCCGGCGCGACCCGCGCGCTCGCGGCGACCGACGGTAGCATCGTGCTGGTGCATGTCGACCGTATCGTCCCCGGCGACCTCGCGACCGCGCCGCCGCTGCTCGAGGCGTCGCGCCAGCAACTGGCGCAACTCGCCCCCGACGAGCTGACCACCGCCTTCGGTCGTGCGGTCGAGCGCGAAGTCGGCATCAAGGTCAACCGCAGCGCGGTCGCGGCGGCGACGCGGCGCATCGTCGGCGAGGCGACGCCGGCGCAGTGAGCGGCATTGCGCCCACGGCGGCGGCGTTCGCGGAAATCCATGCGGCCGGTCGTCCGCAGCTCGTCTGGACGCGCCTCGTCGCCGACACCGAAACGCCCGTCGGCGCGATGCTCAAGCTCGGTGTGGGCGGGCAAGGCGCGTTTCTGCTCGAATCGGTCGAAGGCGGCGCGGTGCGCGGGCGCTATTCGCTGCTCGGCCTCGATCCCGACCTCGTCTGGCGCGCGCAGGGCGAGGCTTGCGAGATCAACCGGCACTGGCAGGCCGACCCGTCGGCGTTCGAGCCCTGCGCGGGCGGCGTCATCGACAACCTTCGCGCGCTGGTCGCGGCGTGCCGGATGGTGGTGCCGCCCGAACTGCCGCCCGCGCTGGCGGTGCTCGTCGGCTACCTCGGCTACGAAGCGGCGCGGCTGAGCGAACCGCGCCTTGTCGCCCCCGACGAAGATGCACTCGGCCTGCCCGACCTGCTGTTCGTGCGCCCGTCGCTGCTGCTCGTCTTCGACCGGCTCAAGGACGAGCTATTCTTCGTCGCACCGGTCTTTCCCGGCGGCCTCGGCGCGGCCGCCGCGCACGCCCGCGCCGTGGAGCGCATCGAATCCGCCGCCGCGCGCCTCGCCCGGCCCGTGCCCGCTGCGGCGCGCATCTCCGCCGACCTGCCGACGGGCGAGGCGCGCGCCGTGCTGCCGCCGGGCCGCTATGCCGACATGGTCGCGGCGGCGCAGGCGTATATTGCGGCGGGCGACATTTTCCAGGTCGTGTTGGCGCAGCGCTTCAGCGTCGATTTTCCGCTCCCGCCGCTCGACCTGTATCGTGCGCTGCGCCGCATCAACCCATCGCCGTTCCTGTATTTCCTCGATCTGCCGGGCTTTGCGCTGATCGGTTCGTCGCCCGAGATCCTCGTCCGCGTCCGCGACGGCGAAGTGACGATCCGCCCGATCGCCGGGACGCGCCCGCGCGGCCGCGACGCAGTCGAGGACGCCCGCCTCAAGGCCGAACTATTGGCCGACCCAAAGGAACTGGCCGAGCATCTGATGCTCCTCGACCTCGGTCGCCACGACACCGGGCGCGTCGCCGCCCCCGGCAGCGTCACCGTTACCGACCGCTTCGGCGTCGAGTTCTACAGCCACGTCATGCACATCGTGTCGAACGTCACGGGCCGGTTGAAGCCCGGCTGCGACGCCATCGACGCGCTGCTGTCGGGCTTCCCGGCAGGCACCGTCAGCGGCGCGCCCAAGGTCCGCGCGATGGAGATCATCCGCGAACTCGAACCCGAAAAGCGCGGGGCCTATGCCGGCGGGGTGGGCTATTTCTCGCCCGACGGGTCGATGGACAGCTGCATCGTGCTGCGCACCGCCGTGGTCAAGGATGGGGTCATGCACGTCCAGGCGGGCGCGGGCATCGTCGCCGACAGCATCGCCGCGAGCGAACAGGCCGAATGCGAAGCCAAGGCAGGCGCGCTGCTTGCGGCGGCGCGCGAGGCGCTCGCGCGCGCGGGGGAGGCGCGTTTCGGGCAGTAAGCCGTTCGCCGCGACAACGGCTTGCGCTCCGGTCCGCAAAAGCGAAGGCCACACCCGCGCGTTCGACGAGCCGGACGGTCGAAACGCCTGCGCTAAAATTTCGTCTTTTCCTGTGGGATCATGACACTAAAGTATCGATCGAAAAATGCGGAGGCCGAAATGCGATCGACAGCTTTGCACCGTGGCGCGGTCTTGGCGGCATTGACAGCGCTGCCGCTGGCGGTGCGTGCCGACGTCGGTATTCAGTGGATGCAGGGGCAGCCAGCCGCCGATGGCGGTCCAGCTGCGACGAACTTCTGTTTTCTGACGCAGGTGCGGGGACGCTTCAGCGGCCATGGCGAGACGGTGCGGCTCCGCGTCGTGAACGCCCGATGGCGGCTCGACGGCAGTTCGCAGCAGAATAGCGTCAGCGGTACGGCTCGCTGCGTTGCACGCAGCGAGTTCGGCAACGCGAAGGCGACGCGCATCAGTTCCGAAGAAATTGGTCTGGGGACGACCAGCCCCGACGGCGCAGTCTGCAAGTCGGTCACGAAGAAAGCCTGGTGGGGCGACGCGATCACCGTGCTGACCACGTTCGGGGGACGGCCACGCGGGGGCGGCGAGTATGTTCGCGTGCAGCAGTCGAGCGACCCGTTCGGGCCCTCGAAGCTCGAGGTCCATAATTGCCAGGATGACGGGCAGATGGACGGCGCGGTCTACAGCTTCTTCTTCGGCAAACCGCAGAGCGGGTCGACGCCCGTCTTCATCGGTCCCTCCGGGCAAGGCACCGTTGCGCAGTCGGGTGAGTTTGTCTCAGTTCACAACCAGGATGTGGCGATGGCCCCGACGATGGGCACGATGTGCTATTTCACGCAAATCGGCGGACACTTCCTGGGCGGCGGCGATATCGTGTCGATCGTACCGGGCAGCGACGCCAACGGGCAGAACCGTTGGTTCCTGCAAGCGCGGGGCGGCGGATCATTCGCGCGCGCGCGGTGCTTCGCGAAGCAATAGTCTGAGGAGCGCGATCATGGTCAAGGCAGTCTGGAACGGCGTCACGATCGCCGACAGCGACGACACGGTCGTCGTCGAGAATAATCACTATTTCCCGCGTGCCAGTATCGCTCCGGGCGTCCTTCAACCCAGCGCGACGACGAGTGTCTGCGGCTGGAAGGGCACCGCCAACTACTACACGCTCAGTGCCGGCGGATCGGAGAACAGGGACGCGGCGTGGTACTACCCTTCGCCCAAGTCGGCGGCGGCCAATATCAAGGACCGCGTCGCCTTCTGGAAAGGCGTTCGCGTCGGGTAGGCGCTGAGCCCCGGCTGGGCGCTCGACTGTCGGGCCTAAGCCAGCGAACCGTCGATCGCCCGGCACGCGGCCAGCAGTTCGCGGACGGCCGCGACCGACACCGCGAAATTCGCCTTCGCCTCGTCGTTGAGGGCGATCTCGACCACCTTCTCGACGCCGCCGGCACCGATGACGCAAGGCACGCCGACGTAGAGGTCGTGGACACCGTACTGGCCGGTCAGGTTGACCGCGCACGGGATGACGCGTTTCTGGTCCTTGAGAAAGGCTTCGGCCATCGCGATGCCGCTGGTGGCGGGGGCGTAATAAGCACTGCCGGTCTTGAGCAAAGCGACGATCTCGCCGCCGCCCGCGCGCGTCCGCGCGACGATCGCGTCGATGCGCTCCCTGGTGCTCCAGCCCATCGCGATCAGGTCGGGGATGGGGATGCCCGCAACGGTCGAATATTCGACGACGGGGACCATCGTATCGCCATGGCCGCCGAGGACGAAGGCCGTCACGTCCTGCACCGAGACCTTGAACTCGTCGGCGAGGAAGTGGCGGAAACGGCTGCTGTCGAGCACGCCCGCCATCCCGACCACCATGCGATGCGGCAGCCCGGAGAACTCACGCAGCGCCCAGACCATCGCGTCGAGCGGGTTGGTGATGCAGATGACGAAGGCGTCCGGCGCATTGGCGGCGATGCCCTTGCCGACCGCCTTCATGACTTTCAGGTTGATGCCGAGCAGGTCGTCGCGGCTCATGCCGGGTTTGCGCGCGACGCCTGCGGTGACGATGATAACGTCGGCCCCGGCAATATCGGCATAGTCGTTGGTGCCCTTGAGGGCGGCATCGAAGCCTTCGACCGGGCCGCACTGCGCGAGGTCGAGCGCCTTGCCCTGCGGTACGCCCTCGACGACGTCGAACAGCACGACGTCGCCCAGCTCCTTCGCCGCCGCGAGATGCGCCAGCGTGCCGCCGATATTGCCCGCACCGATAAGGGCGATCTTGTTGCGGGCCATGGCGTGTCTCCGATGGATGAGTTTCGCGGGCGCGGATAGCCGGGTCGGTCGGGACACGCAACCTTAACGGCTCCGTGCGGCGACGGGACGCCCCGCCACCGCCTGCAAAATGCGCGTCGATCGTGGCGGCTATCGGCCCCGGATCACCCGGCGCGTCGCTTCGAGGACAAGGCCGAAGACCAGATGCGAGGCGAGCGCGTAGGCATGCGTCGCGGGCCTGGTCTCGCCTGCGGGCGGCGACAGGCCGAGCGCGGGGACGATCAGGTCGTCGAACAGCAGCGCCGCGCCCGCGCCGAACGCGGTGCCGCCCCCCGCCGTCAATGCATCGCCGTCCTCCCCCGCAATGCCGTAGCCCACGCCGAGCAGGGCCCCGAAGGCATAGTGCACGAGTTCGCCGCCCGCCGCCTTGCGGTCGCCGGGCAACGGTGCGCCGGTCGCCGCTTGGGTCACCTTGTCGGCGGCTTTCTCGGTCGCGGGCTCGCCGCCCGCCGACACCTCGGGAAACGCCTTGGCGACGCCGGACTGGAATGCCGACATGACCGCCGACGCGACCAGCCCGGCGGTGAGCCCCGCGACGGCACCGCGCAGCGGGTCGGGGCCGGGGTGGCGGGTGATCGAGATTTTTTCGACGCGGGCAAGCATGGCGGGAGCCTTTGATCGTGGTCTCGGCGCGAACCGCCGCGCGCGCGAAGGGTTCCTTTGCGCCACCGGTCTGGCTTACAGCACGCGCCATGAACCTCCTCGTCATCGGCGGCGGCGGGCGCGAGCATGCGCTGTGCTGGAAGCTGCGCCAGTCGCCGCGCGTCGGGCGGCTGTATGCCGCGCCGGGCAATCCGGGGATCGCGGCGGTGGCCGCGTGCGTGACGCTCGACGCCGCCGATCACGCGGCCGTGCTGGCCTTTTGCGCCAACCATGAAATCGGCCTCGTCGTCGTCGGTCCCGAGCAGCCGCTCGTCGACGGCCTCGCCGATGCATTGCGCGGCGGCGGCGTGCGGGTGTTCGGGCCGAGCGCGGCGGCGGCGCGGCTTGAGGGGTCGAAGGGGTTTACCAAGGACCTGTGCGCGCGCGCGGGCATCCCGACCGCCGCCTTCGCACGCTTCGCCGACGCCGATGCGGCGCGCGCCTACGTCGCCGCACACCCGCTGCCGGTGGTCATCAAGGCCGACGGCCTCGCGGCGGGCAAGGGCGTCGTCATCGCGCACGACCACGCCGGGGCAACGGTGGCACTCGACGCGATGGGCGGGCCGGTGGTGATCGAGGCGTTCCTGACCGGCCCCGAGGCGAGCCTGTTCGTGCTGTCCGACGGCACCACCGCGCTGCCGCTCGCCAGCGCGCAGGACTATAAGCGGGTCGGCGACGGCGATACGGGCCCGAACACCGGCGGCATGGGCGCGGTATCGCCCGCCCCGGCGGTGACCCCCGAATTGCAGGCACGGGCGATGCGCGAGATCGTGGCGCCGACGATCGCCGCGATGGCGGCGGCGGGAACGCCGTTTCAGGGCGTGCTCTACGCCGGCTTGATGTTGACGCCGACGGGCCCGCAATTGATCGAATACAACGTGCGCTTCGGCGATCCCGAGTGCCAGGTGCTGATGGCGCGGCTGGACAGCGACCTACTCGACCTGCTGCTCGCGACCTGCGACGGCACGCTTGTCGATGTGCGCTCCGTGTGGCGCGACGACGCGGCGGTGGCGGTGGTGATGGCGGCGGCGGGCTATCCGGGCAGGCCCGACAAGGGCAGCGTCATCGCGGGTGTCGAGGCCGCCGAAGCGACGGGCGCGCGCGTCTTCCACGCCGGGACCGCGCGGCGCGACGATGGGGCGCTCGTCGCCGACGGCGGGCGCGTCCTCGCGGTGACGGCAGTGGGAACCGACATTGGCGCAGCCCGCGCGCGCGCCTATGCTGGCGTCGCGGCGATCGACTGGCGGCAAGGATTCAACCGTTCCGATATCGGCGCGTAGGGGAGGTCGAGTGGCGACACGGCAGCAGGAAATGTCGGGCGCGGGGGCGGTTCGCGAGGGACTCGGCTTCGACGAGGGCGCGCTCGACGCGTGGTGCCGCGCGCATGTCGAGGGCTATGCCGGGCCGCTGAAGGTGCGCCAGTTCAACGGCGGCCAGTCGAACCCGACGTACCAGCTGCTGACCCCGACGCGGAATTATGTGCTCCGCCGCAAGCCGCCGGGACTGTTGCTCAAGTCGGCGCATGCCGTCGACCGCGAATACAAGGTCATCACCGCGCTCCACGCCGCCGGTTTTCCTGCCCCGCGCACCTTCGGACTGTGCACCGACGATGCGGTGATCGGCACGTGGTTCTACGTCATGGACTGCGTCGAGGGGCGGATCGTCTGGGACAACGGCTTCCCCGATGTGTCGCGCGACGACCGCCCGGCCTATTTCGACGCGATGAACGCGACGATCGCGCAGCTCCACAACTTCGACCCCGCCGCGATCGGACTTGGCGATTTCGGCAAGCCCGGCGATTATTTCGCGCGCCAGATCGGGCGCTGGTCGCAGCAGTATCTCGACGACGCCGACGCCGGTCGCGTGCCCGCGATGGACCGGCTGGTCGAGTGGCTGCCCGCCAACATCCCCGTCGACGACGACCGCGCGAGCGTCGTCCACGGCGACTATCGCTGCGACAACATGGTCTTCCATCCGACCGAGCCGCGCGTGCTCGCGGTGCTCGACTGGGAGTTGTCGACGCTCGGGCACCCGCTGGCGGATTTCAGCTATCACCTGATGATGTACCGCATGCCACCGGTCGGCACGCCCGGGCTGATGGGGGTCGACCTAGCGGCGCTCAACATCCCGACCGAGGCCGCGTATATCGCCGCCTATTGCGCGCGCACCGCGCGGACCGGCGGCATCGCGCACATGGATTTCTACGTCGCGTACAACATGTTCCGGCTGGCGGCGATCATCCACGGCATCCGCGGCCGCGTCGTGCGCGGCACCGCCGCGAGCGCGCATGCGAAGAAGACGGCGGAGGGGGTCGAAATCCTCGCCGACCATGCCTGGGCGCAGGCATTGCGGGCGATGGGCTGATCGGCACCGAGGTCTCAGCGTTCAGGCAGTGACCGGCACGCCGATGCGGCGCGCGGCAGCGGCGAGCGGGCGATCACACGTCGCCAAAGGGACGCCGAGACGTATCGCCAGCTCGAGATAGCCGGCGTCGTAAACCGAAAGGTCATGGGTGCGCGCCAGCGGCAGGAGCTGGGCGAAGGCCGCCGCCACGCCTGCCGAATCGACGACCAAGTCGAGACTCATAAGCCATCTCAGAAACTCGCCAGACTGCTCCGGGGTGGCGCGCCGCCGGCGTTCGCCTTTGGCGACCGCATTGCCGACCTCAACAAACCAATGGATCGGTACATGCACCGACGCCCCATCGGTTTTTGCAAGTACGTCCGCAGTGGCGGGCGTTGGCTCGTCCTCGAACAGCCAAGCCAGCGTCATCGATGCATCCAGCACGAAGGCGTCACGCGCCACCGAGCCGCTCAACGGCGGCCTTCGTCGATCAGCTCACGGATGCTGGTGTCCGGCCCGAGCGTAATCGCATTCGCACGGCGATAGGCAAGCCACGCCAAGCGGCGTTCTCGCCGCAAGGCGACCGGATCGACGACCGCAATCGGCACGAGGCGCGCGACGGCCCTGCCGTGGCGGCTGATCGTTACTTCCTCACCCCGTTCGGCACGGTCGAGAAGCTCCGAAAACCGCGCCTTCGCGTCGGCGGCAGCAAAACTGCCAATACGTGCGTCCATATTTTTGACCTATTCAGATCCTAAGTCTTGGTCAATACCCTAACCCATCAAGTCGCGTACATCGCACAGCCGCCCCGTCACCGCCGCCGCCGCCGCCATCGCAGGGCTGAGCAGATGCGTCCGCGCGCCCGGTCCCTGCCGGCCGACGAAGTTGCGGTTGCTCGTCGAGGCGCAGCGTTCGCCCGGCGGCACCTTGTCGGGGTTCATGCCGAGGCACATCGAGCACCCCGGCTCGCGCCAGTCGAAGCCGGCGTCGATGAAAATGCGGTCGAGTCCCTCGGCCTCGGCCTGCGCCTTGACCAGTCCCGACCCCGGCACGATTAGCGCCTGGCGGATGCCCGGCGCGACATGGCGACCGCGCGCCACGGCAGCGGCGGCACGCAGGTCCTCGATGCGGCTGTTGGTGCAGCTGCCGATGAAGATGTTCTCGACGGTGATATCGCGCAGGCGCATGCCGGGGGCCAGGCCCATGTAGGCGAGGCTCTTGGCGGCCGCCGCCTGCTTGCCGGGGTCTGCGAACGACGCCGGGTCGGGGACGGTGCCGGTGATCGCGACGACGTCCTCGGGGCTGGTGCCCCACGTCACGAGCGGCGCGATCGTGTCGCCGTCGATGGCGATCTCACGGTCGAACACCGCGCCTGCGTCGCTCGGCAGCGTCCGCCAAAAGTCGAGCGCCGCATTCCAATCGGCCCCGACCGGCGCGCGCGGGCGGCCCTTCAGATACGCAAATGTCTTTTCGTCGGGAGCGACGAGACCGGCGCGCGCACCCGCCTCGATCGCCATGTTGCAGACCGTCATGCGGCCCTCCATCGACAGCGCCTCGATCACCGGCCCGGCGTACTCGATGACATGGCCCGTGCCACCGCCGGTGCCCAACGCCCCGACGATGGCAAGCGCGACATCCTTGGCGCTGATCGAGAAACCCAGCGTGCCCGTCACCGTGACGCGCATCGACTTCGCCCGCGCCAGATGCAGCGTCTGCGTCGCAAAGACATGCTCGACCTCGCTGGTGCCGATGCCGAACGCCAGCGCGCCGAACGCGCCATGCGTCGCGGTATGGCTGTCGCCGCAGACGATGGTCAGCCCGGGCAAGGTGAACCCCTGCTCGGGGCCGATGACGTGGACGATGCCCTGGCGCGCGTCGTCGATGCCGATCAGCTCGACGCCGAATGCGGCGCAATTCTCAATCAGCGTCGCGAGTTGCAGCGCGCTGGCGGGGTCGGGGTTGGGCAGGTCGCGCGCGCTCGTCGGGACGTTGTGATCGGGCACGCCGAGCGTCAGGTCGGGCCGGTGGACGCCGCGTCCCGCCCGCCGCAGCCCCTCGAATGCCTGCGGGGTCGTGACTTCGTGGATCAGGTGGCGGTCGATCCACACCAGATCGGTGCCGTCGTCGCCCGCGCGCACGACATGGTCGTCCCAGATTGTGGCGTAAAGCGTGCGCGGTGTCGTCATGCGGGGGGGATTAGGCCCGGGCCGGGGCAACGGCAAGCTTGCGTGCGGTCGATTCGTTCCGCATCCAGTGCACGCGTCATTGGGAGTCGAGAAATGCCGACGAAACGCCTGAGCTATCTCGCCGCCGCCGCGATCATGTCGTTCGCCGCCGCCCCCGCGCTCGCCGACGAGGGGATGTGGACCTTCGACGCCTTCCCGTCCGCCGCGATGCGCAAGGTCCACGGCTTCGCTCCCGATCAGGCGTGGCTCGACCGCGTGCGCGGCGCGGCGGTGCGGCTGACCGGCGGCTGTTCGGGATCGGTGGTGTCGGGCGAGGGCCTCGTGCTGACCAACCACCATTGCGTCATCGACTGCGTCCAGTCGCTGTCGACGCCCGGCCACGATTTCGTCAAGCTCGGCCTCGTCACGACGGGGCGCAGCGACGAAAAGCTCTGCCCCGGCCAGCAGGCCGAAATCGTCACGAGCATCGCCGACGTGACCGCGCGCGTCCAGGGCGCGATCGGCACCGCCACCGGCGCGGCGCTGACCAAGGCGCGCGACGCGGCGATCGCGGGCATCGAGAATGCCGCCGCGCCCGACAAGGCGACGACGCGCGCGCAGGTCGTGACGCTGTTCGGCGGCGGCCAGTATAAGCTCTACACCTACCGCAAGTACAGCGACGTCCGGCTGGTCTTCGCGCCCGATTATCAGGCGGCGCAGTTCGGCGGCGACACCGATAATTTCAACTTCCCGCGCTACGATGTCGATGCGGCGTTCCTGCGTATCTACGACAGCGGCAAGCCCGTCGCGACGCCCGATCACCTCAAGTGGAACCCGCGCGCGCCCGTGCCTGGCGAGCTGATCTTCGTCGCGGGCAATCCCGGCGGCACGCAGCGGCTGTTCACCCAGAGCCAGATGGCGGCGCGGCGCGACCTGTCGCTGCCGACGACCCTGCTGCTGCTGTCGGAGGAGCGCGGGCGGCTGATCGGTGCGATGGCGGGCGATGCCGAGCGCACGCGCACCGGCGCGGACGCGCTGTTCGGTGTCGAGAACAGCTTCAAGGCCCTGCTCGGTCGCCACCGTGCGCTGCTCGATGCGCCGTTCGCCGCCAAGCTTGCCGCCGCCGAGCGCGACCTGCGCGCGCGCGTCGCTGCCGACCCGAAGCTGAAGGCCGGCATCGGCGATCCCTGGGCCGAGGTCGATGCCGCGACGCAGGTCTATCGCGACAATTATTTTCGCTTCTATTTCCTCGAAGGCCGCAGTGGCGGGGGATCGGAACTCTATCAGTATGCCGTGGCGCTGGTTCGCGCCGCACAGGAGCGCGCCAAGCCCGATGCCGAACGCCTCCCCGAGTTCACCGAGTCCTCCTTACCGCTGGTCCGCAAGCAGGTCACCGACGCGCGCCCGGTCTATCCGTGGCTCGAGGAGGTCGAACTCGGCTTCTGGCTGTCGAAGACGCGCGAATATCTGACCGTCGACGATCCGGCGGTGCGGACGCTGCTCGGCGCGACCTCCCCCGAGACCCTTGCCAAGACCCTCGTGGCGGGCAGCAAGCTCGCCGACCCCGCGGTGCGAACGGCGCTCTACGACGGCGGCCTTGCGGCGGTGCGCGCGTCGGAGGACCCGCTGATCCGCTTCGTCCTCGCCAACGACGGGAACGCGCGCGCCGTCCTCGACCTATACCGCAACCGCGTCGAGGCGCCGATCCTCGCGGCGCAGTCGCGCCTCGCCCGCGCGCGCTTCGCGGTCTATGGCGACACGCTCTACCCCGACGCGACCTTTACGCTGCGCCTGTCGTACGGGACCGTCGCGGGCTGGACCGAAAAGGGCGTCGCGGTGCCGCCGACGACGAGGCTCGCCGGATTGTTCGACCGCGCCACCGGCGAGGCTCCCTACAACCTCGAAGCAGCGTGGCTGGCGGCCAAGCCGAAGCTCGATCTCGCGACGCCGCTCAACTTCTCGACGACAAACGACATCATCGGCGGCAACTCGGGCTCACCCGCGATCGCCCGCGACGGCTCGGTGATCGGCGCGATCTTCGACGGCAACATCCACAGCCTCGGCGGCAACTTCGGCTATGACGGCGCGAGCAATCGTTCGGTCGCGGTGACGGCGGCGGCGGTCGAGGAGGAACTGACCTCGGTCTATCCGTCGCCCGCGCTACTGCGCGAACTTCGCGGCATCAAATAGGCGGCGAAGCCCGGAGCGGAATGAGCGCGAGCGCGTTTGTTCCGCATCCACCTGCCGGAGACCGACGATGGCCAGCCCGCCGACCAGCCTGACTCAAAACGCCGCGACGCCGCTGAGCAGCGAAGACCTTGCTGCCGACCGTGCCGCATCGGCGCAGACCACCGACCCGCTCGACAAGCCTGAGACCGGCGACACTTCTCGGCCCGCGAGTGAAAGCGGCATGGCGGGTGGTGGCCAGAAGGAGCTTGAAGACCGCGAGCAGACAGCGCTCGATACTTCGCTGACGCAACTGCCGCCGGGATGAGTTCCAAAACGCGCTCATTTTCAACCTGACGGATTAGTTAACTAATGGTTGACAAGTTGATGCGTTCGGCTTAGGTTCGGCTATCTTATCGGGGGCCGACTCATGTCTCATCGTCCGTTCGCCATCGCCGCGCTGGCAATGACGGTGTTTGCTTCGCGAGCTGCCGCCGCGTTGTCGGGCAATCCCCTCGCCGACGGTTGGACCAATCGCGGCAATTCACATCAGAGCGGCGTCTATGTCCGCGACAATAACGAAGCGCCGATCAACTTCGATTTCGACGTGTATCGCATCGAACGACCCGTAGTCATCGGCGGCGGCGGCCCGATGAGCGGACGTCTCGTCGGCCTCGGCGGCGTCTGCAACGGGGCGATCGCGGGCACGACGGCCGACAATTGCGCGATCAACGCGCTGGTCAAGTTCGGCAGCCCGACCGCGAGCTTCGCCGCCGCCAGCGCCTATGACGCCGAGGACGGCCACGGCGCCGACATCTACGGCGGTCCGGGCTATCTGCTCGTCCGCATCCAGCTTAGCGGTGCAAGCATCGCGGTCAACCGCTGGGACGGCGCGGCCTTCACGCCGATCGCCTCGGGTGTCTGGAGCGACTTCCTGCAATTCGCCGCCGTCACGGAAGCGGGATCGTACATTAACTTCGCCAACACGACCCTGCCGACGACGCGCATCCGGTCTTGGGAAGTCCTGCTCGACATCGATTCGATGGCGAATGCGGGCTTTACCGACGTCCCGACGCTGACCTCGATCGACGAGGTCGTCATGCAGGGCCAACATCCCGGCGGCTTCCACTTCGTCAAGGCGCTCGCCCCGACGACGCAGGGCGCGGTTCCCGAACCGGCAACCTGGGCGCTGCTGATCGGCGGCTTCGGTCTGGTGGGGTCCACCGCACGACGGCGGCGCGCAACGGCCTGAGCTTCAAGGCGCGGCATGCTCTTGCGCCCGCAACCGCTTGCGCCATGATGCGCAAAACTGCGGGGAGCCCAAGATGAAATCCGGACCGATCGTTGCCGCCTGCCTGATGCTTGCCGCGCCCGCGCTGGCGCAGACAACCCCGGTCGCGCCTGCGCCCGCCGCCGCCCCCGACTATGCCGACGCCAAAACCTGGCTGTGCCGTCCGGGCCGCGCCGATGTCTGCTCGGCCGCGCTCGACGTGACCAGCGTCGCTACGTCGGGAACACTGACCAGGTCCCTGATCGCCAGCCTGAAGGATGCAGCCATCGACTGCTTCTACGTCTACCCGACGGTCTCGACCGACCCCGGCGGGAACAGCGACATGACCGCCGACGCCGCCGAGAAGGGCGTCGCGACGATCCAGTTCGCGCCGTTTCGCAGCGTCTGCCGGACCTATGCGCCGCTGTACCGTCAGGTGACGCTCGCCGCGTTGCGCGCCGTGCTGACCGGCGCGCCGACCACCGCCGACCGCATCATGGCGTATAGCGACGTCGCGGCAGCGTGGGCGTCGTACCTCGCGCACGACAACCAAGGGCGCGGCGTCATTCTGATCGGCCACAGCCAGGGCTCGGGGATCATCAAGGCGCTGCTGGCGCGCGAGATCGAGGGCAAGCCCGTTGCCGCCCGTGTCATCGCCGCGTACATCCCCGGCAACAACGTCCTCGTCCCCGAAGGCGCGGATGCGGGCGGCGACCTCAAGGTCATGCCCCTGTGCCGCGCCGCAACGCAAACCGGCTGCGTCGTCGCGTATGTGTCGTTCCGCGACGGCGAGATTCCGCCGCCCGATTCGCGCTTCGGACGCACGCCGACGCCCGGCATGACAGTCGGCTGCACCAACCCGGCAGCGCTCGGCGGCGGCCGCGCCAGCCTGTCGGCGCTGCTCCCTGCGAGCAGCGCGATCGTCGACAATGCCAGCGCACAGCCGGCGTGGGCGGCGGGCACCAAGATCGACAGCCGCTTCGTCGCCGTCCCCGGCCTGTTGTCGGCCGAATGCCGCAGCCTCGACGGCGCAACCTTCCTCAGCGTCCGCACCGACGCCGACCCGTCCGACCCGCGCACCGACCGCATCGCAGGTGATGTGGTGTACGAGGGGAAGGTCCGCGCCGACTGGGGGCTGCACCTGATCGACGTCAACGAAACCCTCGGCGACCTGATCGCACTGGCGAAGACGCAATCGGCGGCGTGGCTGGCGAAGCAGTGAGGCTCGCAGGCGGCTGCCACTGCGGCGCGGTGCGCTTCGCGGTCGAAGTCCCGCAGGCGGTGCGCATCGACGACTGCAACTGCTCGATCTGCGCCAAGGCGGGCTTCCTCCACCTGATCGTCGGGCGCGACGCCTTCACGCTGCTGCAGGGCGCGGACGCCCTCACCGACTACCGCTTCGGCACCGGCACGGCGCGGCACTTGTTCTGCAAACACTGCGGCATCAAGAGCTTCTACGTCCCCCGCTCACACCCCGACGGGTTCAGCGTCAATTGGCGGGCGCTGAACGACACGCGCGGGGTCAGCGCGACGGTCGTGCCGTTCGACGGGCGGGATTGGGAAGCGGCGCGCGAGGCGCTTGGCTAGCGACTGCCGGTCGGGGCACCGCCGGTTCGACCCGTCGGTGCCCCGCTCGAATTCGGCCTCCGGTTCACGCGTGGACCGCGACCGCGCGCGTCGGGGCCCGACGCCGCATGGCACCGCCGACCGCACCGAACCCGGCGATCATCAGCGTCCACGCCGCCGGTTCGGGCACCGCTGCGACGGTCAGCGCGATCGGCGCACCGCTATACGAGTCGTGGAGCGTGAAACTCCCCGTCAGCAGCGTCGGGCTGGCCTCCGATCCCGAGTAGAGCTGGGGACCATCGAAGATCAGGAACGTCGAAGTGCCGTTGGTATCGGCGGGATCGACATTGGCGAAGCCGCCCAGATTGGTGGTGTTGAAGAACTGGATGTCGGACACAGTCGTGATTTGCGTGCCGTACTGGAAGATACCAGAGAGGAATTTTACCCGAAAGCCGTTACCGACGGAGATATTATTGGGCAGGATCACCGGGTTGGAATCGACTTGGAACGAGGCATATTCGACAGTGCCGTCGAGGTCGTTGCCGCTCAGCGTATATTGCAGGGTCACGGCATTGGCCGGGGTCATCGCGGCACCGAGCGTGGCCGCCAGGGCGAAGGTCAAGAGTTTCATTGGGTGTCTCCCGTTGAGAGGTCGCAGGCGTGTGGCGTGACGAGGCGGTCGCCTGTCGCCGCCCGGTGCGCGGGCGGTTGGGCAGCTGCGACCCGCAGCCGTATCGCCTTGCCTCGTATCGTTTGCGATGGAGGGCAGCCGATGCTTTGATGGGCGCATGCCGATGAATCGCGATTCGACCGACCGGCAGGGTGCGGATGGCGCGCCGTCGTTCGACCTCGCGCACGAAGCGCCGTTCGGCCTGAACCACGTCACCGTCACCCCGTCGGCGTTGAGCCTCGCAACGGCCGGCTGGACGACGCGGCTCGAGCCGCGCGTCATGCAGGTTCTGGTCGTGCTGGCGCGCGCCGCGCCGGTCGTCGTCGGGCGCGGCGAACTCAATGCCCGAGTCTGGGGCGGACGCGTCGTCGGCGACGACGCGATCAACCGCGCCATCCAGACGCTGCGACGCATCGCTGCCGAAGCGCCGCCGCCGTTGCCTTTCCGCATCGAGACCGTCCCCCGCGTCGGCTATCGCCTGACCGCGACGAGCGCCGACACCCCGGACGCCGCACCCGATCCACGTGCCGGCGCGCGCGTGCCTGAAGCGGTCGCCCGCGACGCAAGCGCCCCGCCGCGCCCTTCCCCACGCCGGCGCGCAATCGGTCTCGCGCTCGGCGCAGCGGCGGCCCTCGGCATCGTCGTTGCGGTCGCGGCATGGCAGGCGGCCGACACCCGCGTGGCGGAACCGGCCGCGTGGCGGATCGCCGGCACCGTGGCGCTCGGCGACCTGCCACCCGGCGCGCAGGACGTGACGATCTCGCCCGACGGGATACGCCTGGCCTATCGCGGGCAGGGCCCAAACGGGCGCGACCGCGTCTTCGTGCGGGCTTTCCGCGACGGCGGCGCGGGTGTCGCGGTCAGTCCGGCGGCAATCGATGCGCGCCGCCCGGCGTGGAGTCCCGACGGTGCCAGCCTGGCCTTCGCCGCCTACGACGCCGGGCGACCGTGCGGCCTGTACGTCCTCGCTCCGGCGCGGCCGCAACCTGCCCTCGTCGGCAGCTGCGAGACGGTGCGCGACCCGCGACTGGCGTGGAGCGCCGATGGGCGCGCGCTCCTGTTCGGCGATGCGTCGGGGGAGAACGCCGTCCAGCGCATCGGCGCGAGCCGACTCGCCGACGGTCATCGCATCGTCCTCAGCAATCCGCCAGGCGACAGCATGGGCGACGCGCTGCCGATCGCGCGCGGCAACGAACTCGTCTTTCAACGGCAATACGGCTGGGCCGACGAGGGGTGGATCGCGCGCAACCTGACGACCGGCAACGAGCGCCTGCTGTGGCGTCGCAGCGGCGTCGCCGGATCGGTCGCGGCCCCGCTGCCCGATGGGGCCGTGGCGGTCGCCTGGACGCGCGCGGGCGCCTCGGGCCTCGACATCGTTGACGCGCGCGGACGGGCCAGCGCCCAGCCGATCGCGCTGGGGCCGGTCACGGCAATGTCGAGCGCGGGCGACCGGTTGCTCGTCGAGAGCGACCGTAGCGAGAGCGAGCTGGTGCGCGCCGAAGGTGGCGGCGCGTCAAAATCGTCGCTGATCGCGGTTCGCGGTCGCATGTTCGCGCCCGTGCTGCTTCCCGACGGTCGCCTGCGCTTCCCGGTCGCTGCGGCAGGTGTGGCGCGAATCTGGCAGCGCGATACCGCTGGCGCGGCGCGACCCTGGGGAACGCTCGTCGCCGCGAAAATCGCCGGGCTGGCGCTGTCGCCCGACGGCAGGCTGACGGCGGCGTTGGTCACCGGCAACGCCGGGCGCGAGATCGTCGTACTCGATGCCGAAGGACAACCGCTCTACCGCTGGAACCCGCATGCCCGCTCGCTGAATGCCGCCGCGTGGAGCGGCGACGGTCGCCAGCTCATCGTGCCCGTTCTCGACGGTTCGGGCTGGCGACTTGTCGCCCTCGACCCGCTCGGGCGCACGCCGCCGCGCGATCTCGAGATACCCGGCTTCGCGGTCGTCATTTCCGAACATTCGGCGCTGTACGCCGTCCGCGCGGGCGAATCGACGGGCATCCGCGAGCTGTGGCGGCTCGACGGTCGTCGACGCCGCCTGCCGATCGACCTGACGCTGTACGACATCGTCAACTGGCGCGCGGTCGCGGGCGGCATCTGGCTCCCCGACCGCAGCGTTCGCGACCGTCCGCGCCTCGTCCTGCGCGAAGCCGAAACGGGTCGCATAGTGCGCAGCGTCGCGGCACCGGGGCTGGCAGGCGCGGGCAGCGGGCTGGCCGCCGACGATCACGGTCCGGTCTATGTCAAGGTCGCGCGCGACGCCCCCGAATATGGCCTGGTGACCCTGGTGAAGACGGACCGACGCTAGGCGGCGCGCGCACCGCGACGACAATGCGTTTGCGGCGGTGGTGCGCAGCCCCTATCTGCTCCCCTCCGCCCCCCGAGGACCCCGCATGCCCTACGACTACGACCTCTTCGTCATCGGCGCGGGCTCTGGCGGGGTGCGCGGGGCGCGGATCGCGAGCGGGCACGGTGCGCGCGTTGCGGTCGCCGAGGAGTATCGCGTCGGGGGCACCTGCGTCATCCGGGGGTGCGTGCCCAAGAAGCTGCTCGTCTATGGCGCGCATTTCGCCGAGGACTTGGTCGACGCGCGGCGCTTCGGCTGGACGCTGGGCGACAAGGGCTTCGACTGGCCGACGCTGCGCGACAACGTGTTGGCCGAGGTCGACCGGTTGAACGGCATCTACCAAACCAATCTCGACGCGCAGAAGGTGACGACGCTGCACGGGCGCGCGGTGCTGCTCGACGCCCACACCGCCGACGTGGGCGGGCAGCGCATCAGCTTCGACAAGCTGCTCATCGCCACCGGCGCGCGACCGCTGGTTCCCGACCTGCCCGGGGCCGAGCACGGCATCACCTCGAACGAGGTGTTTCACCTCGACGGCCTGCCCAAACATCTGGTGATCGCGGGCGGCGGCTATATCGCCAACGAGTTCGCGGGGATTTTCCACGAGCTTGGGGTCAAGGTGACTTTGGTGAATCGCGGCGACACGATCCTGCGCGGCTGGGACCAGGCGTTGCGCGACCGCCTGCTGACGATCAGCATGACCAAGGGCATAAACTTCCGCTTCAACTGCGCCTTCGAACGCATCGAGAAGCTCGACAACGGCTGCGTCCGCATCCACCTCAAGGGAGACGAGCCGATCGACTCCGACATGCTGCTCTGGGCAGTCGGGCGGCGGCCCAATATCGAGGGGCTGGGGCTCGAGGCGGCGGGCGTCGCGGTCAACGACAAGCACGCCATTCAGGTCGACGACGCCAGCCATACCAATGTCGAGAATATCTGGGCGGTGGGCGACGTCACCGACCGAATCCAGCTCACCCCCATCGCGATCCGTGAGGCGCATGCCTTTGCCGACAGCGCGTTCGGCGGCAAGCCGTGGACGGTCGACTATAATTGCGTGCCGAGCGCGGTGTTCGCCAACCCGCCGCTGGGTAGCGTCGGCATGACCGAGGCGCAGGCGCGCAATACGCTGGGCACGGTCAAGGTCTATACCAGCGACTTCCGCCCGATGCGCAATGTCTTGGCGGGGCGCAACGAGCGCGCGCTGTACAAGCTGGTCGTCGACAGCGCGTCGGACCGTGTCGTCGGCGCACACATGATCGGCCCCGACGCGCCCGAGGTGCTGCAGGCGGTCGCCATCGCGATCAAGGCGGGACTGACCAAGGCGCAGTTCGACGACACCGTGGCGTTGCACCCGACGATGTCGGAGGAACTGGTGCTGATGCGCTAGGTTTCACTGCGGTCGATTTCGGCCTATGCAGTTTGGCCTATGCTGGAGACCATCGATGCACGCCGAACGTCAGGTCAAGTTTTTCCGCAACGGTCGCAATCAAGCCGTCCGCATCCCGCGCGAGTGGGAGTTGCCAGGCGACGGCGGCACGATGCGCAAGGAAGGCACGCGCCTGATCATCGAGACCAAGCCGAAGCGTACGCTCCTCGATGTGCTCGACGAACTGGAGCCGCTCGGGCCCGAGGACTGGCTGCCCGAGGTCGAAGACCTGCCGCCGCGCGAGATCGAACTGTGACGCGCTATCTGTTGGATACCAATACCATATCCTATCTGTCGCGCGATCCGCGCGGGCCGATCAACCGGCGCATCAGGCAAGTCGGTCTCGCGCAGGTTTGCACCAGCATCGTCGCGGCGGGCGAAGTCCGTTTCGGCG
>CAXTSL010000014.1:40582-43653 GCA_964246975.1 uncultured Sphingomonadaceae bacterium | reverse complement strand
CCCGGGCCTGCAGCCGCCACAACTCGGCATTGCGCGGCTCCAGCCGCAGCGCCCGCTGCGGTGCCCACCCCGCCGATCCGTTCGGCGCAGGCGACGCCACGCCCCGCGCCGCGCGCGGCGGGCCGCGCCCCCGAGCGTCGCCCCGCAGCGCCTGCCGGCCCCGACCTGATGACACGGCAGGAACGTCAGGCGGCGCTGCTCCGCCAGGCCGACGAAGACCGCATGAGGATGGCCGAGGAGGCACGCATCCGCGAGGAGGCGGCGAAATACGAGGCCGTCGAACTCGAAAAGATGCGCCTCGAAGACAAGAAAAAGGCCGAGGCCGAGGCTGCGCTGCGTCCGCCCGAGACCGCCGAGCGCGTCCCGGGCACGCGCGTGCCGGGCAGCGTGACGCCGATCGTCGACGAGGAAGATGATCGCCGCAAGCCGGGTGCCTTGCGTCCGGCGGGCCGCCTGGGCGCGCGCGACGACCGTCGTCAGGGGCGGCTGAGCGTCAAGACCGCGCTCGACGAGGGCGATTCGGTGCGCGTCCGCAGCCTCGCCGCGCTGCGCCGCGCGCGCGAGAAGGAGCGCGGTTCGCTCGGCTCCAAGGCCAAGCAGATCCGCGATGTCGTCGTCCCCGAGACGATCACCGTCGCCGAACTGGCGAACCGCATGGCCGAGCGGACGATGAACATCACCCGCACGCTGGCGCGCCTCGGCATGCCTGCGGCGTCGACCGACGAAATCGACCAGGACACCGCCGAGCTGGTGCTCAGCGAGTTCGGCCACAACATTGTCCGGGTCAGCGATGCCGACGTCGAAATCGGCATGGTCGGCGAGGCGGACATCGACGATCACCTCGTCGCGCGTCCGCCCGTCGTGACGATCATGGGCCATGTCGACCACGGCAAGACCAGCCTGCTCGACGCGCTGCGCGGCACCAACGTCGTCAAGGGCGAGGCCGGCGGCATCACCCAGCATATCGGCGCGTATCAGATCACGACGACGGGCGGCGAGAAGATCACCTTTCTCGATACGCCGGGCCACGAGGCGTTCACCGCGATGCGCGCGCGCGGCGCCGACATCACCGACATCGTCGTGCTGGTGGTGGCGTGGGACGACGGCATCATGCCGCAGACGATCGAGGCGATCAGCCACACCAAGGCGGCGGGCGTGCCGATGATCATCGCGATCAACAAAATGGACAAGGCCGGGGCGGATGCGCAGAAAATCCGCACCGCGCTGCTCCAGTACGACGTGCAGGTCGAGGACATGGGCGGCGAGGTCCAGGATGTCGAAGTCTCGGCGACCGGGAAGACCGGCCTCGACGAGCTGATCGACAAGATCCTGCTGCAGGCCGAAGTGCTCGAACTCAAAGCCAATCCCGACCGCACCGCCGAGGGCAGCGTCATCGAGGCGCGCCTCGACAAGGGGCGCGGGCCGCTCGCCAGCGTGCTGGTCAGCCGCGGCACGCTCAAGGTCGGCGACATCTTCGTCGTCGGCTCCGAATGGGGCAAGGTGCGCGCGCTCGTCGATGATGCGGGCAAGCAGATCAAGACGGCGGGGCCGTCCTTGCCCGTCGAGATCCTCGGCCTGTCGGGCGTCCCTGGCGCGGGCGATCCATTCGCCGTCGTCGAGTCGGAGGCACGCGCGCGCGAAGTCGCGAGCTACCGCACCGGCGTCGATACCGCGCGCCGCACCGATACCGTGATGCCGAGCCTCGAGGACATGTTCACCGCGATGAAGGCGGCGAAGGTTGAATCCTACCCGCTGGTCATCAAGGGCGACGCGCAAGGCTCGGTCGAGGCGATCGCCGGGGCGGTCAACCGCATCTCGACCGATCTCATCAAGGCGAAGGTGCTGCTGGCGGGCGTCGGCGGCATCACCGAGAGCGACGTGACGCTGGCCAAGGCGAGCGGTGCGCCGATCATCGGCTTCAACGTGCGCGCCAACGCCAAGGCGCGCGAGATCGCCCAGCGCGACGGCGTCGCGCTGAAATACTACGACGTCATCTACGACCTGATCGACGACGTGAAGGCGGCGATGGCGGGGCAGCTCGGCCCCGAGATGCTCGAGAACGTCGTCGGCCGCGCGCTCGTCCTCGACGTCTTCCAGGCTGGCAAGATCGGCAAGGCGGCGGGTATCCGCGTCACCGAGGGCGTCATCCGCAAGGCGCTCAAGGCGCGCGTCATGCGCGACGACGTGATCATCTACAATGGTTCGATCGCCTCGCTGCGCCGCTTCAAGGACGATGTCCCCGAAGTCCGTGCCGGCCTCGAATGCGGCATCACCATCGAGGGTTCGAGCGACGTCAAGGCGGGCGATTTCGTCGAGACCTTCGAGGTCGAGAGCCGCGAACGGACCTTGTAGGAAGGCGACGCCTTTGCCGCCCGGCGGCAAGCCGACAAAGAAAAGGGCGGGGTTTGCACCCCGCCCTTTTCCGTTCGCGGCGGTCCGGCCTTAAAACTTGATCCCGCCCGCGATGCCGTAGCGGCGCGGCTCGAGGGTGAAGATGTTGGTGAACAGGCCCGACGACTGGTCGGTGACGTAGAGGCCCGTGATCGCTGCGTTGTTGGCGATGTTCTGGATGAAGGCCCGGACGAAGTAACGGTCGTCGGGGCCGTTCAACTGCACCTGCGCGTTCATGATGTAATAGCTCGGGATGCGGTTGATGATGCGGGTCTGGCCGGGCGCGCTGCCGTTGAAGACGCTGCCATAGCTCGTGCCGGTGAATGACACGTCATAGCGCGGCACCAGCGTGAAATTGCCGAACTCGAGCGCGTACTGGATGCCCGCCGACGCCTTGTAGTCGGGCGACTGCGGCAGCTGGTTGCCCTTGATGTTGACGGTGACGCCCTCGTTGAGCACCGCGACGCCCGAAGTCGGCGAGGCGGCGGCCCCCGCGAGCGCGGCGCAGACGCTGAACGCGCCGGTCGCGCCGTTGATGCCGCTGTCGGTCGGGAAGGCCGTCGGCGCGCGCAGGCCCGCGCCCGCCTGCAGGCCAGGGATCAGCCCGGCGTTGATCGCGTTGTTGATCCCCGCGACGAAGCCGTTCGACAGCGCCGCGCCGCCCGCGCCCGTCGGCACCA
>CAXTSL010000014.1:5408-40572 GCA_964246975.1 uncultured Sphingomonadaceae bacterium | reverse complement strand
GCACCACCGCGCAGTTCGAGCCGTTCGAGATATCCTTGATGATCACCGCGTCGGCGCGCCCGCCCGAGACATCGCGGGGGTTGCTGAGGAACTTGTCGGTCGCGACCTTGGTGTGGAGGTAGCTGAAGCCGAAGTTGACCGCCAGCGCACGGATCGGCTGGATCACCGCATCGGCCTCGAAGCCGTAGATGTCGGCATCGACGTTGTCGTTGACCGAGGTCCGCGCGACGATGCGGCTCAGCTGCAGGCCCTTGTACTTGTAGTAGAAGGCGCTGGCGTTGAGGCGCAGGCGCCCGTCGAGGAAGGTGTTCTTCGAGCCGACCTCGAACGAATCGATGAACTCGGGCGTGAAGCTTTCGCTGACGTTGAACACCGGCGACAGCGGCGGGTTGATGCCGCCCGATTTATAGCCGCGCGAATAGGAGGCGTAGAGCAGGCTCTCGTCGCTGATCTTCCAGTCGAGCACCGCGCGCCCGGTGAATTCGCCGAACTTGACGGTGCGGACCTGATAGGGCTGCGCGCCGGTGCGGCCCGGATCGGCGTCGAAGGTCGCGAAGAACGGCGAGTTGAAGGCGTTGGTGGTGCCGTAGGGGACCGCAAAGGCGGCGAGCGTCGTGCGCTGCGACACGAACTTCTTGTCGTTGTTGTAGCGGACGCCGACGGTGACCTTGAGCTTGTCGGTGAGGTTGTAATAGCCTTCGCCGAAGATGCCGTAGGAATCGAGCTTGAAGTCGTTCTGGTTGCTGCGGAAGAACGGCGTGCCGAGATAGACCGTCGGGAAGGTCGTGTTGCCCGCGCCCTGCTGGCCGAGCGACGTCGCGACGCCGAGCACCCCCGCGATATAGTCGATCCCGAAGGCGTTGACGTAATAGTCGACGTTCTTGGTCTCGATACGGTTGTAGATGCCGCCGACGAGGAAGTTGAACTTGCCGTCGAACTGGCTCGAGATGATCGCCTCGCCGGTATAGGCCTTGTTGCGGTACGAAGATTGGTCGAAGTCCTGCGGGGTGCGCGAGCAGATCTTGTTGCCGCCGAACGCGCCGACGCCCGTCGGGTCGGCGGTCGAGGTGCAGTACGGCCCCGCCGCGCCGCTCGGGATCAGCGCGTCGGAGACGCGCTTGAACTGCGTCAGCGCCGGACCGCCCGCGCCTCCAGCATAGGCGAGCAGGGTCTGCAGCCCGGGCTGGAACAGCGACGCATTCTGCACCGACAGGTTGTAATCCTGCTGCGATTTCAGCTGGTTGCGCTGATAAAAACCAGACAGCTTGGCCTTGAACGCGCCGAAGTCGTGGCTGATGACCGCCTGCGCCTGGATTTCGTCGGTGAAGTAGGTCGGTGCGAAGTCGGTGCTGACGGTGCGCGGATCAGCCGGGTTGGTCGCGCCGGTATAGGCGTCGGGGCCATAGAGACTGCCAAGGCCGAGGTTGCCGATCGCCGGGCCGCCCTGCGTCGTCAGGAACTCGCGCGACGACAGGGTGCCGACGAAGCTCGCGTTGCCGTTGGTGATGCCATAGTCGCGGCGGCCGGGAAGGCAGCCCAGCACGCCGGTCGGGTCGCGCTGGCACAGCTGCTTCTGCGTGCGGATGCGCTGGTCTTCCTCGCGGAAATAATAGCCGAGCAGGTCGATCGTCGTGTTGTCGTCGGGCTTCCAGCGCAACGAGCCGCGGATGGCGTATTCGTCGCGGTCGTCGATGCGCGTGTTGAGATAGGTGTTCTTGGTATAGCCGTCGCGGTTGAGGTAGAAACCCGCGACGCGCAC
This sequence comes from uncultured Sphingomonadaceae bacterium, assembly GCA_964246975.1. Classification (GTDB taxonomy): domain Bacteria; phylum Pseudomonadota; class Alphaproteobacteria; order Sphingomonadales; family Sphingomonadaceae; genus Glacieibacterium. Next base: position 38,813 of record CAXTSL010000014.1, on the reverse strand, counting down.
CCCCAGCGTCTCGGTCAGCGGCACGTTGATCATGCCCTTGACCTTGTACGACTTGTAATTGCCGTATTCGCCCTCGACGAAGGCATGGATGCCCGTCAGGTCGGGCTTGATGGTGATGAAGTTGACGACGCCGGCAGTCGCGTTGCGCCCGAACAGCGTGCCTTGCGGCCCGCGCAGCACCTCGATGCGCTCGAGGTCGAAATACTCGGTCTCGAACAGCCGGGTGCCGAACAGCGGCAGGTCGTTTAAATGGATTGCCGTCGCGCTGTCGCAGGTGCCGCCGACGCACAGATCGCCGACGCCGCGGATGGTGAAGCTCGAACCGGTGAAATTGCCCTTGGTGAAGGTGATGTTGGGCAGGGTGAGCTGCAGGTCCTGGGTGTTCTTGATCTGCTGGCGCTCGAGGGCCTCGGCGCTGAACGCGGTGATCGCGATCGGCACGCTCTGGAGGTTCTGGCCGACGCGCTGGGCGGTGACGATGATGTCGTCGATGGCATTCGATTCGTCGGCGGCGGCGGCCGACGGCGGCGCGCCGGGGCCGGCGGCGGGCCCGGTCTGCGCCAGTGCCGGGGCGGCGAGCAATGCCACCAGCGAGACGCCCGAAACGAGCATGAGACGCGTGCTGTCGATGATTGGCCGCATGACCGGAGTCCTCCCCTTTGATGCCCTGCCCGCGCCGTGCCGTCTTGGTGCACGATCGCAGGCTCTGACGCGGCTTTCGACCGCCCCAGCGTCGCGCGTATTTGAAGCCGCTTTACGGACCCTTGTCCAGCCGCCTTGACGCGGTCCCGCGAAAGCGCGTCGCCGTGTCCTTCGGGCAACAGGCGGGGTGAGGCGGTCTAGCGGCGGCGGCGCGGGGCGCGGGAGGCACGGGGCACCGCCATGATGCTGGCGATGGCACACTCGCCGCCCGATCGCACGACGACGGCATCGCGCCCGGCGCACAGCTTCCCGGCCTCGGCGCGGCGGTAGTAGAAGCCCTCGTAAAAGCTCAGCGTCGGGCACTCGCGCGCGAAATACATCCGCCAGCGCGCCCCGCCGCTGAGCGTCAGTTCGACGGCCCGGTCGCCGAAGACCTGCGCGCCGGCGACGCGGCGCACGTCGACGCACGCGTTGCGCCCCTGGGCGGGCGGCTCGGGGCGCAGCACGGCGAGCGGTTGTGCGGGCGGCGCGGGCGCGACGACGATGCGCGCTACGGGCTTCTTGCCGAACCACAGGAAACCCGCCGCCGCCCCGCTCGGCGCGAGCGCCAGCAGCGCGGCGAGCGCACCGGCGCACGCGGGGAAGGCAGGGAGCAGGGACGGCATCGACCCGCCGCGTTGACGCTGGCGGCTTGAACGCCAAGTGAATTTCGGTTGCCGCAGCACCGGCGACGCGATTGCGCGCGCGATGCTGGCCCGAAAGCCACAGTCGGGTTAGACCGCTGGCATGCCGCCACCCTCCGCCGCCGCGCTCGACGCGCAGCCTTCCGTCGCTGCGCTCGACGCACTAAAGGCCGCTGCCGGCCCGGGCGGCTGGAGCGACGATCCCCAGGTGCTCGCGCCGCACCTGATCGACTGGCGCGGCCAGATTCGCGGCGCCACGCCGCTGCTGCTCAGGCCCGCCGATACCGCCGGCGTCGCGGCGATCGTTCGTGCGGCGGCGGCGCACCGCGTCGCGCTGGTCCCGCAGGGCGGCAACACCGGCCTCGTCGGCGGCGGCATTCCGCCCGGCGACGGCAGCGCGGTGCTCGTCTCGCTGGCGCGCCTCGACGCGATCCTCGCCGTCGACGCGGCGGGGCTGACGCTGACCGCCGGGGCGGGGACGATCCTCGAACACGTCCACGACGCGGCGCGGGCGGCGGGTTGCGAGTTTCCCCTGTCGCTCGGCGCGAAAGGCAGCGCGACGGTCGGCGGGCTGGTGTCGACCAACGCCGGCGGGGTGCAGGTCGTCCGCCACGGCACGATGCGCGCGCTCGTCGCGGGGCTCGAGGCGGTGCTCCCCGACGGGCGGATCCTGCATCAGCTGACGGGTCTCGCCAAGGACAACAGCGGCTATGACATCAAGCAGTTGCTGATCGGCGGCGAGGGGACGCTGGGCATCGTCACCGCCGCCGCCCTGCGCCTCGTGCCCGCCCCGGCGCACCGCGCCGTCGCGTGGGCGGGGCTGGCGGACCCGCACGCCGCGCTGGCGCTGCTGCAGCGGTTGCGCGCGCGCTCGGGCGGGCAGGTCGAGAGTTTCGAGCTGATTCCGGGCGAGGGGCTGGAACTGGTTCTCCGCCACCTGCCACACAACCGCAACCCGCTTGTCGGTGGCCATGCATGGCATGTCCTCGTCGAGCTGGCGGGCCCCCCCGAACTCGACGCACTGCTCGCCGACGCGCTGGCCGACGCGGCGGCGGCGGGTGAGATCGCCGACGCCACGGTCGCCGCGTCGGGCGCGCAGGCGGCGGCGCTGTGGCGGATCCGCGAGGAGCTGCCCGAGGCCGAGCGGCGCGACGGCGTTTCCCTCCACCACGATATCTCGGTCGCGGTCGCGGCGATGCCGGGCTTCACTTTGTCGGCGGCGGCACGCATCGAGACGGCGTTTGCGGGCGCGCGCGTGCTGTCGTTCGGGCATCTCGGCGACGGCAATTTGCACTTCAATGTGCGGCCTCCGGCAGGGGCGGACGGCGCGGCGTGGTGCGCGGCAACGGGACCGGCGGTCACTGCGCTGGTCTACGACCTCGTCACTGCGGCGGGCGGCTCGATCTCGGCCGAGCACGGCATCGGCGTGCTCAAGCGCGCCAAGCTCGCGGCGCTCGGCAATCCCGCCAAGCTGGCGGCGATGCGCGCGATCAAGGCGGCGCTCGACCCGCTGGGCATCATGAACCCGGGCAAGGTGATCTGACGCGTCCGCTCTGGAAATAGCGCTTGGCGTCAGGCGCTTGCCGGGCCACACTCGATCGAACGATAATCCTTGGGGAGCTCTTATGATCCGTCGCGCCAGCTTCGTTGCCCTCGCCGCCGCGCTCATTGCCACCAGCCTTGTCGCCGCCGCGCCCGCCGCTGCGGTCGGCATCAAGCCGAGCCAGATCGTCGCGTTCGGCGACAGCCTCGTCGACGCCGGCAACATCTTTCTCGCGACGGGCGGCTATGCGCCGACGAACATCTACAACAACCCGTCGCGCGGCTATTTCCCCGGGCGTTTCACCAACGGGCCGGACTATACCGACCTGCTCAATCAGCGGCTGTACGGCAGCTATCTGACCCCCTCGCTGGCGGGCGGCAGCAACTATGCCTATGGCGGCGCGCGCATCGTCACCGATCTCGACCCGGTTCCCGACCTGACCGCGCAGCTGGCAACCTATTTTACCAGGTCAGGCAATTCCGCCGACGCGAACGCGCTCTACATCATCAACGCCGGCGGCAACGACGTGTTCGGGCTGCAGTCGGGCAGCTATGGGGCCTATCCCGACGCCGCCAGCTATCGCACCGCGCTGCTCGACACGCTGGCGGGCGGCATCCAAGCGCTCAGCACGCGCGGCGCGACGCGCATCCTCGTCACCGGCATTCCGAACCTGACCGCCACGGGGATTGCGCTCGACGCGCAGGTCCAGGCGCGCCTCGATGCGATCGAACCCGGCCTGGCGGGGACGCAATTGCTGCGCTTCAGCTATCTCAATTTCTTCGCCGCCGTCGGGGCCAACCCGGCGGCCTTCGGCATCGGGCCGTTTACCCAGCCCGGCAACTGCCGCGACAGCCGCACCGTGGTCAACGGCCAGATCGACTGCACGGGCTTCTTCTCGTTCGATGGCACGCACCCGACCGCCGAGGTGCAGCGCGCCATCTTCGGCCAGGTGCTCGGCATCACCAACCTCGCGAGCGTTCCCGAACCGGCAAGCTGGACGCTGTTGATCGGCGGCTTCGCGGCCGTCGGCACGATGATGCGCCGCCGGGTCGCTATCGCCGCGCGCGCTTAACTTTTCGGTCATACCCCCCAAATGGGGATATGGCGGGCACCGTCGCGCCTCTAGCGTCGGCTCCGAATCGGGCAGTGGGCAGCCCGGGGGAGCTTGGCGATGCTTGGCAAATACGGGCGCGACGGTTTCGGTCTGGGCGTCGCGGCGGCGCTGTTCTGCGGGATGCCCGCAAGCGCGATCTCGTTCGGGCCGAGCGGCCCCCCGGCGGTTGAATTCGCCCCCGCCACCGCCGCGACGCAGGCGCTGTCGCTGACCAAGGTGACGAGCGGCAAGGGCCTCGCGGGGCTGCGCCGCGTCGCCATCGGCCAGTTCCAGGTCGAGTATGTCACCGAGTCGCTGGGGCTGACACGCAAGCAGCGTAACCAGACGACGGTGACCTATCACATCAAGACACCGCTGCCCGACTCGTCGCTGCAGGCGCAGACCGACCGGCTCTACGCCGGGTTCGTCGCGCAGCTTACCGCCGCAGGTTACGAGGTCGTGCCGCGCCAGGCGATGCAGGCCGCGACGGCGTGGACCGCGCTGAGCACCATCGCCAAGCCGACGCCGACCGACATCAAGACCGAGAGCGGCAAGGGTCGCCTGACCAACGCCTTCGGCGACCCCTATTATTATGCCGTCGCCGACCCGCACCTCGGCGCCAGCGGCTCGATGGGCTGGGCCTTTGCGATGGGCGTGATGAAGGAGGAGAAGCTGGCCACCGAACTGGGTGCGGCGATCGTCGACGTCCGGCTCGTGGTAGGCTTCAAGGAGACCGACCGGCACAGCGACCTGTTCGCGATCGCGCGCTCGGGGTCGAGCTTCGTCGGCAGCCCCAAACTGGTGGCGCAGGCGGTGGCCACGCAGGTCGTGGTGACGCCGCCGGGCAGCGCCGGACCCGCCACCGTCGCGCTGACCAGCGACCTGATGTTCGCCGAGGACACGCTCGCCGCGAACATGCAGATGGAGACGTCGGGGGCGCAGCAGGCGGGCAATATCGCGGCGAAGGCGATGTTCGGCGCGCGCATCCTCGGCGGCCTCGTCCCCGGCGTCGGCGCGCTCGGTGCGATGAAACTCGATACCGCGTACAAGGTCGCCTGCGGGCCGAGCGAGACCGACTATGTCGCAGCGGTCGACACCAACCTGTCGGCGGTGACGGGAATGCTCGTGACGCGCATCGCGGCGGGCCGATAGTCTGCCGCGCAAGCGCATTGCCGACACGTTAGCGATACGTTATTCTCCCTTAACGGTACAAAGGATCTGCTCATGAAGCATGCTCTGTTTGGCATCGCGGCGCTGTTGGCCGCAGCACCCGCCGCCGCCGCGCTGACCCACGCGTACGAGTTCTCCGGCAGCGGCGTCACCGACAGCGTCGGCACCGACGACGGCACGCTGAACAACGGCGCGAGCGTCAGTGGCGGCATGCTGCATCTCGACGGGATCGACGACAGCGTCGGCTTCGCCACCTATCTGGTGCCGACCGCCGGCGCGGCGTTTTCGGTGTTCATCCGCGTCGACGGCCAGCCCGATCCCGGCAACCACACCGAAATCATCAGCCAGGCGTTCTCGGGCGGTGGCTTTTACATCGGCACCGCGCCGGGCGGTAACATCCGCCTGACCGACGCCTTCACCAGCACCGGCATCGCCTTCCCCGGCGGCACCACCGACCTGTTGCTGACCAGCGGTGCGGGCGGCACCAAATTCTACATCGGCGGAACGCTCGTGTTCAGCAATGCGGGCGCGCCGGCGAGTGCGGCGGGGGGCAGCTTCACGCGCTTCGGCCAGCAGTTCGCGCCCTACGCCGAATATTTCAAGGGCGATATCGACGCCATACGCATTTACGACAGTGTCATCCTGCCCGGCGATGTCGTCGAGCCATCGGGCGTTCCCGAGCCTGCGGCCTGGACACTGATGATCGCCGGATTCGGCATGGCGGGCGTGGTGGGACGCCGCCAGCGCCGATGGGTGCGCGTTCCGGACTGACCCTACGGGACGAGCACCCGCGCCGCCGCGCCCGTCCCGGCGCGGCGGCGTCTTTCCGGCTACAGCTTGACGAGCATCTTGCCCGTGTTGCCGCCGCTGAACAGCCCGGTGAACGCAGCGGGGGCCTGGTCGATGCCCTGCATCACCGTCTCCTCCCACTTGACCGCGCCGCTGGCGATCCAGCCGGTCATGTCGGCGATGAACTGTGGGCGGAGATGCGCATAGTTGCTGACGATGAAGCCCTGGATCTTGAGGCTCTTGCCGACCACCGCCATGATGTTGCGCGGTCCCGGCGTCGGCTCGGTCGCGTTATAGCCCGAGATCATACCGCATTCGGCGAAGCGCGCACCTTGGCGGGCGACCTCGATCGCGACCTCGAGATGCTCGCCGCCGACATTGTCGAAGTAGATGTCGATGCCCTGCAGCACCGCCGCCTGCACCGCCGCGAGCAGGCCGCCGTGCTTGTAGTTGATCGCATGGTCGACGCCGACCGCGCGCAGCCAGTCGCATTTTTCGTCGGTGCCCGCCGTCGCGACGACGGTGCAGCCCTTGGCCTTGGCGATCTGCGCGACCACCGACCCGACCGCGCCCGCGCCGCCGCTGACGAACACCGTGTCGCCGGGCTTGGGCGCGCCGATTTCAAGCAACCCCGCATAGGCGGTCAGGCCGGGCATCCCCAGCACGCCGAGATGCGCCTGTTCGGGCACGCCCGCGACGCGTGGCAGCTTCTCGATGCCGCGCGCGCCCATGTTGAACGCCTCGCGCCACCCCCACATCGAGCTGACCAGATCGCCGGGCGCGAAACCCGGGTCGTTCGACGCGACGACCTCGCCGACGGCATGGCCCTGCAGCACCTCGCCCAGCGCGAACGGCGGGATGTACGAGGCGCGGTCGTACATCCGTCCGCGCATGTACGGGTCGACCGACATGTACGTGTTGCGAACCTGCACGTCGCCCGCGCCGGGGGCGGCGAGGGTGACGGTGGCGACCTCGAAATTATCGGCGGTCGGCATGCCGACCGGACGGCTCTTCAGCCGGATTTCGCGCGAGTCCATGTCAGTCTCCCCGAGGAGCCGGAGCCGATTTTGGCCCGGCGTTGAATTCGTGCAGCAGTTCGACCAGCTCAGGATGTGCGCGTTTCATGTTCGCCCACTCGCGTTCCATGACCGGCCAGCCGTCGTTCGGGTCGAAATCGCGCATCGCTTGCCGGATAAAGTCGGACAGCGGCAGCGCGGCGCGTTCCGCCCGCGAACGCCAAATCGCCAGTTCTTCAGCAGGAACCTGCAACTCAAGCCTGTCGCTCTGCATCTCGGCCTCCGAAGGTTGGGCACCCACCTTACTATCCCATCGTCGGAATGACGAAGCTCGAATCCGCCAGCACGCCGCCCGCCGGCCAGCGTTGCGTCACCGTCTTGACGCGCGTCCAGAAGCGCACGCCCTCCATGCCGTGCTGGTTGTGGTCGCCGAACCCCGAGCGCTTCCAGCCGCCGAAGCTGTGGTACGCGACGGGCACCGGGATCGGCACGTTGATGCCGACCATACCGACTTCGACGTTGGCCGCGAACTCGCGCGCCGCCGCGCCGCTGCGCGTGTAGAGCGCGACGCCGTTGCCGTACTGGTGCGCGCTCGGCAGCGCGGTCGCCTCCGCCAGGGTCTCGGCGCGGACGATCTGCAGGACGGGACCGAAGATCTCCTCGCGGTACGAGCGCATGTCGGCGGTGACATGGTCGAATAGCGTCGGGCCGATGAAGAAACCGCGCTCATGCCCCTGCAGTACGAACCCGCGCCCGTCGACGACGAGTTCGGCCCCCTCGTCGACGCCCATCTGGATATAGTCCTCGATGCGCGTGCGGTGCGCGGCGTTGACCACCGGGCCGTAGTGCGCGTCGCGGTCGGTCGAGACACCCACCCGCAGCGCGGCGATAGCGGGCAGCAACTTCGCGCGCAGCGCCGTCGCGGTTGCCGCGCCGACCGGCACGACGACGGGCAGCGCCATGCAACGCTCGCCCGCGCTGCCGAACGCCGCGCCCGCGAGGTCGGCGACGACCTGGTCCATGTCGGCGTCGGGCATGACGATGCCGTGGTTCTTCGCGCCGCCCATCGCCTGCACGCGCTTGCCGTTCAGGCTGCCGCGCGAATAGACGTGGTACGCGATGTCCGACGAGCCGACGAAGCTGACCGCCTTGATCTGCGGATTGTCGAGGATCGCGTCGACCGCCTCCTTGTCGCCGTGGACGACGTTGAGGATGCCCGCCGGCAGGCCGGCCTCCATCATCAGCCGCGCCAATTCGACAGGCAGCGACGGGTCGCGCTCGCTGGGCTTGAGGATGAAGGCGTTGCCGCAGGCGATGGCGACCCCGAACATCCACATCGGAATCATGCCGGGAAAATTGAACGGCGTGATCCCCGCGCCGACGCCGAGCGGCAGCCGCATCGAGTAGATGTCGATGCCCGGCCCGGCACCTTGCGTATATTCGCCCTTGATCAGGTGGGGAATGCCGCAGGCGAATTCGATGACCTCGAGACCGCGCTGGATATCGCCCTTCGAATCGGCGACGACCTTGCCGTGCTCGGACGACAGGAGTTCGGCGAGGCGCTCGAGGTCGCGCTCGACGAGCGCCTTGAAGGCGAACAGCACGCGCGCGCGACGCTGCGGGTTGGTCGCCGCCCACGCCGGCTGGGCTCGCGCCGCGACCGCAACCGCCGCGTCGAGTTCGGCGGCGCTGGCGAGCTGGACGCGCGCCTGCACACGCCCGGTGTTGGGGTCGAAGACATCGCCGAAGCGGCCCGAGGACCCGACAACGCTCGCGCCGCCGATGAAATGGTCGATATCACGCATGGTCGAACTCGCGCCGGTGCCGGGGTCGCGCGTTATAGACCGCGCAACGAGGACGGGAAGGGCGCGCCGCGCGCGCGCCGGACCCGGCCTTAGCGCGAGTAGAACTCGACGACGAGGTTCGGCTCCATCTTCACCGCGTAGGGCACCTCGTCGAGGGTCGGGACGCGCACGTAGGTGGCCTTGGCACCCTCGACCGCGACATATTCGGGGGTCTCGCGCTCGGCGAGGCCCTGCGCTTCGATGACCAGCGCCATGTCCTTGGCCTTGCTGCCGAGTTCGATGGTGTCGCCCGGCGAGACGCGCGCCGAGGCGATGTTGCAGCGGCGACCGTTGACGAGGATGTGGCCGTGGTTGACGATCTGGCGGGCCGAGAAGATCGTCGGCGCGAACTTGGCGCGATAGACGACCATGTCGAGGCGCTGCTCGAGCAGGCCGATGAGGTTCTGCGAGGTGTCGCCCTTCATCCGGACGGCCTCGGCATAGGTGGCGCGAAACTGCTTCTCGGTGACGTCGCCGTAATAGCCCTTGAGCTTCTGCTTGGCCTTGAGCTGGATGCCGAAATCGCTGAGCTTCGACTTGCGGCGCTGGCCGTGCTGGCCGGGGCCGTACTCGCGCTTGTTGACGGGCGACTTGGGGCGGCCCCAGATGTTCTCGCCCATGCGGCGGTCGAGCTTGTACTTGGCGCTGGTACGCTTGGTCATGTGAGTCCAACTTGCTATGACTGCGCCAGCGAAATGCGGGCGCGTACCCCGGTCTCGCACCGCGCCGCCGAGTTGCGACGCGCGGCCACTGCTTCACCGGGGGTGCAGGGCCAATTGCGAAGCGGGTCCGTTAGTCGCCGGCGCACGCCCGGTCAAGCCCCGAAACCTTGACTTGGATGCCCGCGGCGGCTAGTGCGCCGCCTTTCCCGAAATACCCCCGGAGTCAAAGCATGGCGCGCGTCACCGTCGAGGATTGCGTCGACAAGATCCCCAACCGGTTCGAGTTGGTCCTCGCGGCGGGCACGCGCGCGCGCCAGATCAGCAGCGGCGGCGAACTGACCATCGACCGCGACCGCGACAAGAACCCCGTCGTCGCGCTGCGCGAGATCGCCGAGCAGACCGTCAGCCCGTCGGTCCTCCACGAAGCGCTGGTCGCGGGCATGCAGCGCGTCATCGCCGACAACGACGAAACCCCCGATGCCGTCGGCAGCCTCGCCGCGAGCGCCGAAGCGCTGCGCCTGACCGCCGCGCAGCCGCCGCGCAACCAGAACATGGGTCCGGACTACGAATAGGCCCGACCGGCAGGGACCGCTTGCGTTCGGGCGGTCGCAGTGCTGACATCGCGCGGCAATGCATAATCAGCAGATCACGCGCGTCGGCGTCCTGGGTGCGGGCGGACGCATGGGGCAGGCGGTCATCGCCGCCGTCGCCGCCAGCCCGGCGATGCGGCTGAGCGGTGCGATCGAGCGCGCCGGCAGCGCGGCGGTCGGAACCAAGCTCGGCGGCGGGCTGACGATCTGCTCGAACCCCGGGCCGCTGGCGCACGGCAGCGACGTGCTGATCGACTTCACCACGCCCCAGGCGCTCGCGGCGACGCTCGACGCGGCGTGCGACGGGCACGCCGCGCTGTTGATCGGCACGACGGGACTGAGCGTTTCTGATCACAAGGCAATCGACCGAGCGTCGCGTTCGGTGGCGGTGCTGCAGGCGGCGAACACCAGTCTCGGCGTCGCGGTGCTGGCGCGGCTGGTCCAGCAAGCTGCGGCGGCGCTCGGCGACGACTGGGACATCGAGATCGCCGAGCTTCACCACCGCGCCAAGGTCGACGCGCCTTCGGGCACCGCGCTGGCGCTGGGCCACGCGGCGGCGGCGGGGCGGGGGGTCGACCTGGCGCAGGCGACCCGGCGCGACGACGGCCAGGCGCGGGCGGCGGGCAGCATCGGCTTCGCGAGCCTGCGCGGCGGCTCGGCGGCGGGCGACCACGCGGTGCTGTTCCTTGGGCAGGGCGAACGCGTCGAACTCCATCACAAGGCCGAGACGCGCGACATCTTCGCGCGCGGCGCGGTGCGCGCGGCAGCCTGGCTCGCGGGGCGGCCCGCCGGGCGCTATACGATGGACGACGTGCTGGGGTTATGACGCCCGCCGCAGTCGAGCATTTCTTCGCCACCCTCGCCGCCGCCGACCCCGAGCCGAAGACCGAACTGGCGTATCGGACACCTTTCGAATTGCTGGTCGCGGTGGTGCTGTCGGCGCAGGCGACCGACGCCGGGGTCAACAAGGCGACGCCCGCGCTGTTCGCCGCCGCGCCGACCCCGGCTGCAATGGCGGCGCTGGGCGAGGACCGCATCCGCGAGCTCATCAAGACCATCGGACTGTTCAACACCAAGGCCAGGAACGTTGCGGCGCTGGCGGCAATTCTAATCGACAGCCACGGCGGCGAAGTCCCCGCCGACCGCGCGAGCCTCGAAGCGCTGCCCGGCGTCGGACGCAAGACGGCGAATGTCGTCCTCAACGTCGCCTTCGGCGCGGAAACCTGCGCGGTCGACACGCACATCTTCCGCGTCGCCAACCGCACCAGCCTCGCGCCCGGCAAGGACGTGCGCGTGGTCGAGGACGGGCTGATGACGGTCGTTCCGGCACGCTACCGCCGCCACGCGCACCACTGGCTGATCCTGCACGGGCGCTATGTCTGCGTGGCGCGGCGACCGCAGTGCTGGCGATGTCCGGTGGCGGTCGATTGTGCGTATGAGGCGAAGACTCTGCCCCCTCCCCTCCCCGTGTAGCGGAGCGAGGGGAGGGTTGGGGTAGGGTGCTTCGCCCCGAGGCGCGGACCACGGACATAACACCCCACCCCGGCGCTCACCGGGCAGGGAGGGAGCGGCTCTACCGCGCCACCTCCGCCACCGCGTCCACCACCGCGTTGGAGGCGTCGTTCATCAGGTTATGCGACGCGCCCGCCACCGTCCGCTGGACCCCGACCGACGAGCGCGCCGCGACGGCCGCGTGCGCCGCCGCCCAGCCGGGGTTCGCCGCCGCCGCTTGCCCCGCCGTCAGGACAACCAAAGGCAGCGCGTCGTAATATTGCCGTCCGCGCTTGACCGCGTCGCTGGTCGCGCCGGCGATCGCGGCATACTCGCTCGCCTGGGTGGTCCACATCGCCGGGCGCAGCGCGGCGGCAGCGAGGACGGCGTTCATGCGCGGCGAAATGCCCGCGTTAGGCTTGGCGGTACAGCGCGCCAGCGCCGGTTCGGGCGAGGGCAGCGCGTGCGCAGCGGCGGCACGGGCGCAGGCCTCATAGCTCGCGACGGTGATCCCGACGACGCGATCCTGACCGTCGAACTGCCCCTCGATGCTCGGATCGACGAGCACCAGCCCCTTGACCTGCCGGGGCCATTTATCGGCGAACAGGCGCATCGTCAGCCCGCCCGCCGAATGGCCGACAAGGACGTAGGGGGGCGTGAGCTTCGCCGCGCGCAGCAGTGCCGCAAGGTCCGCCACCTGTGCCGCGCCGTCGCGCGGCAGCGGGCCGGGATCGCTGAACCCCATGCCGGCCCGGTCGTAGCTGCAGACGCGATGGCTTGCGGCGATCAGCGGCTGGACCTTAGCCCAGCTCCACAAGGTCGCGCCAAAGCCCGCCTCGAGGATCACCGTCGGCCGCCCCGCGCCGGTGCAATAAAGGTTGAGCCGCCGTCCGTCGGGCAGCCGCACGAGGGACTGCGCCACCTCCCACGGTGCGGGTGGCGCCACCCCACCGAGCGGCGCGGTGCTGCCGATCAGCAGCGCGGCGGCGAGGATCATGCGCGCAGCCGCCAGCCGGTCCTGAGGATGCGGTAGCAGAGCGCCCACAGCAACACGTCGACAACGAGGATCATCACCGCGCCCTGCACCGCCAGCCCGTCCGAGACGCCGAGGAACCCGTAGCGGAAGCCGTCGATGATGTAGAAGAACGGGTTGGCGTGGCTGACCGCGCGCATCGCCGGACTGACCTTGTCGATGGCATAGAAGGTCCCCGACAGGAGCGTCAGCGGCTGGACGACGAAGTTGGTCACCGCTGCGGCATGGTCGAACTTGTCGGCCCAGATGCCCGTCAGCAGCCCGAGCAGCGCCAGCAGCACCGACCCCATCGTGCCGAAATACAGCACCACCAGCGGATGGCGGATCGGCACGTCGACGCCGGGCGCGAGCAGCATCGCGACCCACACCGCGAGGCCGACGAGCCACGCGCGCGTCACCGCGCTCGCCACCCACGACACCAGCAGCTCGCCGTTCGACAGCGGCGGCATCAGCACGTCGACGATGGTGCCCTGGATCTTGGCGATGAGCAGCGACGACGAGGTGTTGGCAAAACTGTTCTGGATCATGCCCATGACGATGAGGCCCGGCCCGAGGAAGTCGGCATAGCGCACCCCCATGACGACGGGACGCGCGCGCGTCATCGCGACCGCGAAGATGACGAGGAACAGCAAAGTCGTGATCGCCGGGGCCCAGACGGTCTGCAGCTGGACCTTGAAAAATCGCCGTACCTCCTTCAAGTAGAGGGTCTTCAAGCCTTGCCAATTGATCCCGGGGATGACCATCACCCCCGGCTCGGCGTGGATATGGAGCGGCATCGGTCGGGCGGCGGTGTCGGGCATGAGCTTCTCCTAGTCGCTGGCACCGCCGCCTGCCAACCGCGTTATTGCCCGACCCTCCCCAGACTTTCCCAGATCTTCAAGGACTCGCCACCGCATGTCATGGACCGACGCCCGCATCGAACAGCTCCGCACCGGCTGGGAGGACGGCCTGACCGCCAGCCAGATCGCCGAGGGGCTGGGCGAGGGGATCAGCCGCAACGCCGTGATCGGCAAGGCGCACCGTCTCGGCCTCAAGGCGCGCCCCTCGCCGGTCAAGGGCGGTGAGGCGACGATCGCTGCGGTCGTCGCCGAATCGGTCGCGGTGCCCGGCGCCGAAGCGGCCCCGGTGGCTGCCGCACGTCCCGCGCCGCGCCCCGCCGCCGCGCCGGTTCGCAAGGCGCGCCCGCTGGCCCCCGCGAAGCCCGTGCGGACGACGCTGCTCGACCTGTCGGAGAAGGTCTGCAAATGGCCCATCGGCCACCCCGGCGAGGCCGATTTCCATTTTTGCGGCAAGCCCAGCAACGCGGGTTTCCCGTACTGCAACGAGCATTGCCTGCAGGCCTATCAGGCGCAACTTCCGCGCCGCGACCGCAACCGTGCGCCGCCGCCCGTCATGCCGGGCTTCGGCCCGCGGCGCTAAATTTGGTCGGCGGCGCGCGCGAGCGCTGCATCGAGGGTGACGAGCGGCGCATCGCGCGTCCGCGATAACCAGAGGTAGCTCGCGTCGTACGCCGATAATCCGGTGTGCACGGCTAACGCCGCGACCTCGGTCGCATCGACGGTGCAGCCTTCGACGTTGAAACGGCGCGCATCGCGCAGGGCAGCAAGGGCGTCGTCGAGCGACAGCCCGAACTTGCGGACATGCTTTACGGCGATGCTCGCCAGCTCGAAGTCGAGCAGGTGCGGTGCGATCAGATCGTGGCCACGAATGCGGTCGGCAACGGTATCGGCGTCGGGCTCGACGAACAGGATCGCGGCGAGGGCGGACGCATCAACGGTCGTCGGCATATCGGTCTTCGCGAAGGAGTTCGGTCGACGGGACGGGCGCCCTGAATCCTCTGGCGCGCGCTGCTTTCAAGATGTCGTCGACGTTCCACATCGACGATCCATCGCGTGCAGCGGACTGGACGATTTCCAACAATTCGCCCTGCAATGATCGATGGTTTCGCCGGGCGCGGTCGCGCAGGCGTTGTACCACATCTTCGGGCGTATTCTTGATCGACAGACTGATGCCCATTTCCGGCTCCACTTCGACGCCAATATGGAACCGCAGCAAGGCTCGCGCAAGTCAGCCGACGACAATCTCGCGGTCGATCAAAACCGCGAGGAGTAGCGCCGGGCCGCCGTGCGCCACCCACGCGTGGTTGGTGCCGCGCTGGACAACCACCTGACCGGGCGTCAGGCGCGTCTCGCCGTCTTCGAGAATCAGCGAGGCGTCGCCCTGCAACAGGCAGATCACGTCGATCGAATGCGTCTCGTGCATCGCCGGGTGGCGCGTCTGGTCGACGATGTGGCGCTCGCCGTCGAAGCCCGCGAACACCGAACGCGCCATCGCGTCGAGCTGCGGCTTGGGCACGCCCTCGGGCAACGGCGCGACGACGAACCAGCGGATCTGAACATTGCCTGGGCGCGGCCCGAGCACGGGGCGCGTCGTGCCGAGATCGGCGTGGTCGCGCGGGTCGAGCGCGCCGCTCGCGGCATCCTCCCAGATCTCGAACAGGCCGCCGAGGTCGGGCTGGCCGCTCGCCGAGGATGGCCCACCGTCGAGGATAACGAGCGAGCGCCCGTCGGGACCGTCGCCGGTGACGACGCGGCGCATCGCGTCGGCGAAGCTGCTCACAGGCGCTCCTTGACATAGCGCCCCGGTGCATCCTCGATGGACTTGAGCGGCCCCTCGCCGGGGACGCGCGCGGCAACCTTGCCGCCCGACTGCAGGGCCAGCCATGCCAGCCAGTCGGGCCACCAGCTGCCCTTGTGCGCCGTCGCGCCGGCGACATAGTCGTCGAAGGCGGGCGGCAGGTCGTCGTTGGTCCAATAGCCGTATTTCATCTGCGCAGGCGGGTTGACGACGCCCGCAATATGCCCCGACCCCGCCAGCACGAAGCGGCGCGGCCCGGTGAACACCTGCGTGATGCGGTACGCCGAGCGGGCCGGGGCGATATGGTCCTCCTTGCCGCCCTGGACATAGCTCGGCGTCGTCACCGTCGTCAGGTCGATCGGCACGCCCGCGACGCTGATGCCGCCGGGTTCGATGAGCTTGTTGTCGCGGTACATGTCCTTCAAATAGCTTGCGTGCCACAGCGCGGGAACGTTGGTCGCGTCCGAATTCCAATAGAGCAGATCGAACGGCAGGTAATCCTTGCCGAGCATGTAGTTGTTAACGACGTAGTTCCAGATCAGGTCGTTCGAGCGCAGCAGGTTGAAGGTCGTCGCCATATAACGCCCGTCGAGATAGCCTTTGCCCGCCGTCAGTCTGGCGATGCTGTCGAGCTGCGCGTCGTCGACGAACACCTTGAGGTCGCCGCAGTCGGAGAAATCGACCTGCGCGGTGAAGAAGGTCGCGGTCGCTACCTTGTCGGCCTGACCCTTGGCAGTCATGTAGGCGAGCGTCGCCGCGAGCGTCGTTCCCGCGACGCAATAGCCGATGGCGTGGGTCGACGGCGCGCCGGTCGCCTCGAGCACCTTGGCGATCGCGAGAATCTGCCCTTCGCCGACATAGGTGTCGAGGGTCGCGTCGGCGAGGCTGGCGTCGGCCGATTTCCACGACACGACGAATACCGTCAGCCCTTGTTCGACCGACCAGCGGATGAAGCTCTTTTCCGCCGTCAGGTCGAGGATGTAGAATTTATTGATCCACGGCGGAAAAATCACCAGCGGCGTCTCGAACACTTGCGGCGTCGTCGGCGCGTACTGGATGAGCTGGAACAGCCGGTTCTCGAACACCACCTTGCCCGGCGTCACCGCGACGTTGCGCCCGACCTCGAACGCCGTCTCGTCGGTGAGCTTCATGCGCCCGGCGTGCAGGTCGTCGAGCAGATGGTCGAGGCCCTTGAGGAGATTCTCGCCGTTCGAATCGAGCGTCGCCTGCAGGACTTCGGGATTGGTCAGCGGATAGTTCGACGGGCTCAGCGCGTCGACGAACTGCCTGGTGTGAAATACCGCCTTGGCCTTCTCGGCGGGGTCGAGACCATCGAGGCCCGCCGTCGCGTCGAGCAGCGCGTTCGAGGCGAGCAGATAGGATTGGCGCATCAGGTCGAAGACCGGCGAAGCGCTCCATGCGTCGCCCTTGAAGCGCTTGTCGGCGACGGGCGTTTCAGGTGTCTTGCCGCCGAGAAAGCTGGTCCACAACGCCATAGAGTCGGTGACGAAGCGCGTCTGCAGCTCGACGAGGCGCGCCGGATCGGCGGCGGCGGCGGCGGCGACCTTGCTCCACGTCGCCGCGAGGCCCATCGGGTCGGCCCCGAGGTTCGCGCCCGGCTCCTTGGTCAGATGCTCCAGCATCGTCTGCTGGGCGCGTCCGATGACGTCGGTCCAGCGCTGGAACTGGTCGAGATTGGGGAGCGCGGGGCGGCTCGGCGCGGGGTCGGTCATGGCGGGCAGTCTCCGTTCGGCCTGTCGGCTTGTAGGCCGCGCGACGCTCTGACGATAGCGCGTGCGGGCTTGGCGACCCCGTTGTTTCGGGTCTAGACTTGGCGACGACCGGGCACCGGCCCGGCGAACCGAGGGGACGCACATGAAAAGCCTGCTGATTGCCGCACTGCTCGCACTGCCGGGGGCTGCGCTCGCCAATTCGCATATGGAAAAGAAGGCCCCGATGGCCGCCGCGCCCGCGTCGGGCCTGCCCAAGTGCACCGCCAAGGTCCAGGACAGCTGCGACCAGAGCTTGACCACCGAAAAGAACGCGCTCGACCATTATCCCGCCGAGACGCGCGACGCGGGCAACAACAAGATCGGCAAGATGGCGATGGCACCGGCTGCCAAGCCGATGAAGAAGGCGGCGATGCGCCAGCCCAAGCCGATGACCGCCGAGCCGATGACGGCGGAGCCATCGAAATAGGCGTTCGCCGACGCGGCCTCCGCCAAAGAGGCTTGCCCGTCGCCGACGCGGCGCTATGGCTTGGGGGCGCGACCGGGACGAACCGGTCGCGCCGCCGAGACCGGACATGACAGAAGACTTCTACCGCATCCGCCGCCTGCCGCCGTACGTCTTCGCCGAGGTCAACGCCCTCAAGGCGGCAGCGCGCGCGCGCGGCGAGGACATCGTCGATCTCGGCATGGGCAACCCCGATTCGCCGCCGCCCGCGCACGTCATCGCCAAACTCGCCGAAGTCGCCGCCAAGCCCGACGCACACGGCTATTCGGCGTCGAAGGGCATCCCGGGCCTCCGCAAGGCGCAGGCCGCCTATTACGCGCGCCGCTTCCATGTCGACGTCGACCCCGAAACCGAGGTCGTCGTCACGCTGGGCTCGAAGGAGGGGCTGGCCAACCTCGCGCAGGCGATCACCGCGCCCGGCGACGTCATCCTCGCGCCCAACCCGAGCTATCCGATCCACATGTTCGGGTTCATCATCGCAGGCTGCACGATCCGCTCGATCCCCGCCGCGCCGGGGCCGGATTTCTTCGACAAGCTCGAGCGCGCGGTGCGCTATACCGTGCCGCGCCCGACGGTGCTGGTCATGGGCTATCCGTCGAACCCGACGGCCGAGACGGTCGATCT
Organism: uncultured Sphingomonadaceae bacterium; assembly: GCA_964246975.1. Lineage (GTDB taxonomy): Bacteria > Pseudomonadota > Alphaproteobacteria > Sphingomonadales > Sphingomonadaceae > Glacieibacterium. The sequence continues at coordinate 20,761 of CAXTSL010000014.1, read as the reverse complement.
GGCGTTCTACGAGCAGGTCGTCGCCTTTGCCAAGGCGCATAACATCTGGGTGATCAGCGACTTGGCCTATGCCGAGATTTATTTCGACGGCGTGCCGACACCGTCGATCCTCCAGGTGCCGGGTGCCAAGGACGTGGCGATCGAGTTCACCTCGATGTCGAAGACCTATTCGATGGCGGGCTGGCGGATCGGCTTCGCGGTCGGCAACCGGCAGCTGATCGCCGCGCTGACGCGCGTCAAGTCGTACCTCGACTACGGCGCTTTCACGCCGATCCAAGCAGCGGCGGTCGCGGCCTTGAACGGCCCGCAGGATTGCATCGAGGAGCACCGCCAGCTCTACAAGCGCCGCCGCGACGCATTGATCGAGAGCTTCGCGCGCGCCGGGTGGGATATCCCCGTGCCGCGCGCCAGCATGTTCGCATGGACGCCGATCCCGCCCGCGCTGGCGCATCTCGGCGCTGTCGAGTTCTCGAAGCAGCTGATCACCCACGCGCAGGTCGCGGTCGCCCCCGGCACCGGCTTCGGCGAGGAGGGCGAGGGTTTCGTCCGCATCGCGCTGGTGGAGAACGAACACCGCATCCGCCAGGCGGCGCGGGGCGTGAAGCGGTATCTGCAGTCGATGGGGGTCAATACCGGCGTGCGGGCGGCGGGGTGACCGTCACGCCAATGCGGCGCGCGCGAAGTCCAATGCTGCCGCAAGTTCGTCGGAGCCAACCCGACCCACATGCCGCGCGCCGATGCTTTCGATAGTCGCCAGCTTTGCCATTCGGATCGACGATGGTATCGGCAATCCGGCGAGGGGCAGGTCGCAAATTTTGATGTCGCCCGGCCAAGCGGCCTTCTTTGCTCCGGTAATCATCGCAGCCCAGACCAGCCCGCCCGTTGGACCGAGCGGGGTGCCGGACAGCACGAGCGCCGGTCGCGATTTCAATATGCCCTGCTCGACAAACGGAAACTTGACCCAAACGACATCACCGGGTTGCAAGTACATCGAATGCCGAGTCCTCTTCGGTTTCCCATTCCCAAAACGTCGAGAAGTTGGCGATGAACATGTCGGGAGCCTCCGCCTTCAGCAGCACCACCTTGTCGCCGTCCATAGCGTAGCCGATCGCGTCGCCCGGAACGAGACCGAGCTTGTGGCGTACCGCCCGCGGAATCGTCGTTTGCGACTTGCTGCTGAGCTGGCTCGTGATCATGGGCTGGATGTAAGAGAAATCCTTACCTTGGACAAGGCTTGCGTTCGGAGCTTCGCTTGACGATTGAACGAAGCATGTCCTGCCCCCTCCGCGTCGGCCTCGCGGGCCTCGGCACCGTCGGCGGCGGGGTCGTCCGGCTGCTCTATGCCAACGCCGACCTGGTCGCCCGGCGCGCCGGGCGGCGCATTGTCGTCACCGCCGTTGCGGCGCGCGACCGGTCGCGTGAGCGCGGCCTCGACCTGTCGCGCTTCGCCTGGGTCGACGACACCGCCGCGCTCGCCGCGCGCGACGATGTCGACGTGGTGGTCGAGCTGATCGGCGGCGCCGACGGCCCGGCGCTGACGTTGGCCCGCGCGACGCTGGGCGCGGGCAAGGCCTTCGTCACCGCCAACAAGGCGATGCTCGCGCATCACGGCCTAGACCTCGCGAGCCTTGCCGAGCAGCATGGCGTCGCGCTGCGCTTCGAAGCGGCGGTGGCGGGCGGGGTGCCGGTGATCGCCGCGTTGCGCGACGGCGCGGCGGCGAACGGTATCACGTCAGTCTATGGGATCCTCAACGGCACCTGCAACTACATCCTGTCGCGGATGGAGGACGAGCGCCTGTCCTTCGATGCCGTGCTCGCCGACGCGCAGCGGCTGGGGTACGCCGAGGCCGACCCGTCGTTCGACATCGACGGCATCGACGCGGCGCACAAGCTGTCGCTGCTCGCGGCGATCGCCTTCGGGTGCCGGATCGACTTCGCGGGCGTCGCGACGACGGGCATCCGCGCCGTCGACAGCGCCGACATCGACCATGCCGCCGCGCTCGGCTATCGGATCAAGCTCGTCGGGCTGGCGAGCAACGAAGCGGGCAAGCTGTTCCAGCGCGTCCACCCGTGCCTCGTGCCGCACGCGCACCCGCTCGCGCACGTTGCGGGATCGCTCAATGCCGTCGTCGCCGAGGGCGATTTTGCCGGGCGGCTGTTTCTGTCGGGGCGCGGCGCGGGCGACGGGCCGACCGCGAGCGCCGTCGTCGCCGACCTCATCGCCATCGCGCGCGGCGATTCCAGCCCCGCCTTCGGCATGCCCGTCGCGGCGCTGGCGGGGCTGGTACCCGCCGACCACGATGCGCGGCGCGGGCGCTTTTATCTGCGCCTCACCGTCGCCGACCGCCCCGGCGTACTCGCCGGGCTGACGGCGGCGCTGCGCGATGCCGGCGTATCCATCGAAAGCCTGCTCCAGCGCGGCACCGCGACGAACGGCGGCGTCTTCGTCGTCATGGTCACGCACGATGCGGGCGAGGGCCAGGTTCGTGCCGCGCTCGACCGCATGGCGGCATCGGACGATGTCGTCGGCGCGCCGATGATGATGCACATCCTCGACGTGTAGCGGTTCGGCTCGACTTTCGAGGGGCGTGGGACTAGGCCATCGGTGCCATTTCCCGGAGCCTTCATGCCCAACACCGTTCCCGCCAGCGCGCCCGCCAGCGCCGTCCTCGACCGCGTCCTCGTCCTCGAAATGGTCCGCGTCACCGAATATGCCGCGATCGCCGCGTCGCGCCAGATCGGGCGCGGCGACGAGCATGCCGCCGACGCCGCCGCCGTCGAGGCGATGCGCGACGCGCTGAACCAGCTCGACTTCGACGGCACCATCGTCATCGGCGAGGGCGAGCGCGATGAGGCCCCGATGCTGTTCATCGGCGAGAAGGTCGGCAAGGGCCGCAACGACGGCGGCAGCGGCCCCCGGATCGACATCGCGCTCGACCCGCTCGAGGGGACGACGATCGCCGCCAAGGCCGGACCCAACGCGCTCGCCGTCCTTGCCATCGCCGAAGAGGGCGGGCTGCTCAACGCCCCCGATGTCTACATGGACAAGCTGGCGGTCGGCCCGGGCTATCCCGACGGCGTCATCGACCTGTCGAAATCGACGACGTGGAACGTCGAATCGCTGGCGGCCGCGAAGGGGGTGAAGCCGTCGGAGATCATCGCCTGCGTCCTCGACCGGCCGCGCCACGCGACGCTGATCGCCGAACTGCGGGCGCTCGGCTGCGGCATCATGTTGATCGGCGACGGCGACGTGGCGGGCGTCATCGCGACGACCGACCCCGAGACGGGCATCGACCTGTATATCGGCAGCGGCGGCGCGCCTGAGGGCGTGCTCGCGGCGGCGGCGCTGCGCTGCGTCGGCGGTCAGTTCCAGGGGCGACTGGTGTTCCGCAACGACGACGAGCGCGGGCGGGCGCGGCGCTGGGGGATCACCGACCTCGACCGCATCTATCATCTCGAAGACCTCGCGCAGGGCGACGTGATCTTCGCCGCGACGGGCGTCACCGACGGCTCGCTGCTCAAGGGCGTCAAGCGCCGCCGCGACGGCACGATCACCACCGAAAGCGTCGTCATGCGCGCCTCGTCGGGCACCATCCGCCGCGTGCTGGGGACGCGGCGCGGCGAGCCGGGGCGGCAGGGATAGCGCGGGCGTCAGGCCGCGACCGGGACCAGCATCGCCTCGGCACCACGGCCGCGCGCCGCGCTGCGCGCCGCCCAGTCGACGAGTTCCATGCGCCCGCTGTGATGCTCGATCAACGCGGTGCAGCTTTCGACCCAGTCGCCGTCGTTGTAATAAGTGATGCCGTCGAAATCGCGGATTTCGGCGGTGTGGATATGGCCGCACACCACGCCGTCGACACCGCGCTCGCGCGCCGCGTGCGCCACCGCTTCCTCGAAGCGCGAGACGAACGACACGGCGTTCTTGACCTTCTTCTTTGCATAGGCCGACAGCGACCAGTAGGGCAGGCCGAAGCGGCGGCGCACGGCGTTGAAGACGATATTGGCCTTGAGCAGCAGCGCATAGGCATGGTCGCCGAGGAACGCGAGCCAGCGCGCATACAGCACGACGCCGTCGAACTCGTCGCCGTGGATGACCAGCAGCCGCCGCCCGTCGGCGGTGACGTGCACCGCCTCGGCGACGACCTCGACACCGCCGAAACTGAGTCCCGTGAAGTCGCGCAGCACCTCGTCGTGGTTGCCCGGCACATAGACGACGCGCGTGCCCTTGTTGGCGAGTTTGAGGACGCGGCGCACGATGTCGTTGTGGCGCGGCGGCCAGTACCAGCCACGCTTGAGCCGCCAGCCGTCGATGATGTCGCCGACGAGGTACAGCGTCTCGGGCTGCACGCTCTTGAGAAAGTCGAGGAGCAGGTCGGCATTGCACCCCGCCGTGCCGAGATGCGTGTCCGAAATCCAGATCGTGCGCGGGCGCAGCCTGCCCTTGGGGTCGATACCATCGTCCTCGTCGACCCAGGCGGGGGCCCGCGCAAAGCTGCTCAGGCCGGGGTGCGGCGCGGCGTCGCCGTGCCCGAAAGCTACTAACGGTAGCGATGCCATGCGGCGGTTGCCCTCTCGCGTCACTAGGCCACCCACTATATCATGTGTGTGACAGGCGCGTGGCGGTCTGTCGTCCGGTTCGTTGCCTGAATGCACGAGCCGCCGAATCGGTTGCATGTCGGCCGCGACGACGGGCGATGGCGGCGGGACTGGCGTTGCGGCCGGGCTTTGCCGATAAGCGGGCGAGGACCTATCGGGGTCCGACACATGGGGTGGCAAGCATGATGACCTGGCGGCGCGGCTGGTCGATTTTCGCGGCGGCGCTGGCGCTTCCTGGCGCGGCGGGGTCGGCGACCCCTGCCATCGCGCGCCTGCAGGCCATCGCCGCCGCATCCGACGCGAACGACTGCCAGCCCGCGCTGAGAGACGGCGCGGCGCTCGTCGACAGCCCGCGTGTCGGCGGACTGCCCGACGAACTGGCGACGATCGCCTATAAAATCGTCGTGATCTGCGAAGCGCGCGCCGGACTTGCAGAGCGGGCGCGCGCGCATGCACTGGGGGCGACCGATGCCGGACTCGCGTCGGTGGCGGTCTGGCACACCCGCCTCGGCCTCGATTTCGAGCGCCACGCATACGACGATGCCGTCGGCACGCTCGAGGCGATGCGGAACCGCCATGGCGCGGCGCTCAACGCGGTCGATCCGCGCTGGATGCAGCAGCTCCACCGTGTCCTCGACGATACCACACACGAAGCTTTGCGTGAACGCTTCCTCAAGCTGGCGGTCAACGCCTATGCCCCCGACGCGCTGTTCACCTCGACCGACTATTACCGCTTGCGCTATGCCGGGATGCTCGACGCGCGCGGCGACGACGCGGCGGCGCGCGCCATGATCCGAGCCATCGATCATCCCGCGTTTCTGATGAAGATTTCGGTCGATCCGCGCTTTCGTGCCATGCTGCCGCCAGACTTCGACATCCGCGAGCTTTCCGAACGCCAGCTCGCCGAGGACCGCGCCCAGCAGGAAGCGCATCCAGACCGGCTCGAAGGGTTGAACGTCGTGGCTTCCGACCTGCGCGCGCTCGGGCGACCGCAGGAGGCGCTCGACCTGACGGAGAGCGCCGCGGCGCTTGTCGATACGCCCGGCCGCTTCAGCGACCGCGTGCTTCAGCTGGCGTGGTGGTGGGACGCACGGGCGCGCAGCCTGCTCAAGCTCGGGCGCTATGAGGAGGCGGTCGCGAGTTTCGAGAAGGGCGCGGCGCTCGACGAAGGCGGCGAGCCGAACATTAGCCAGGCGATCAATCTCGCTGCGGCACACAACAAGTTCGGGCGCGGCGACCGGGCGGTCAAGGCGCTCGCGGCCTTCGACGACGGCAAGCACCGAGGCAGCCCCTATGGCGAGATGGAACTGCGGCTGGAGCGCGGCTGCGCGCAGGCGATCTCCGGCAATGCACGGGCGGCGGCGGCCGAACTCGACTACATGCGCGCGCACGACAAGGATCACCGCGAGGCGCTCGGCGACCTGCTGCTGTGCATCGGCGACCTCGACGGTGCGGCGGCGGCGTTCATCGCGCGGCTCGACGACCCCGAACGGCGGGCCGACGCACTGCTCCAGCACAGCGACTACGACCCGGCACCGCCCACCGATCGCGCCGGGCCGTTCAGCGCGCGGCTTCCCGCACTGAAAGCGCGCGCCGATGTCGCGGCGGCAATCGCGCGCGCCGGTGGCATACGCCGATTCAGGATGCAGGCCGACGAACTTTAAGGCAACTGTGCTCGCGGTCGCGAACGTAGTGCGCCCCCGGGACGGGCGCTTCATGGTCGGGGCGAGAGGATTCGAACCTCCGGCCCCTGCCTCCCGAAGACAGTGCTCTACCAGGCTGAGCTACGCCCCGACGATGAAGGCGCGAACCTATAGCCGGGGGTCGTGCGCGGGGCAAGGGTCATGCACCGCGTTCGCCGAGCCGACCGATCAGCGTCCGGTAAGGCGTCGGGGCGCAGACGCGCAGGAAGCGCTCGTCCGCCGTGACGACAAGATCGCCGCGCGCCTCGGCCAAGACGAGATAGAAACAGTCGTAGGCGGGATGCGAAAGCTCGATCGCCAGCGCCGTCGCGCGCGCAAACAGATTTGCCGAAGGCTCGATCCAGGTCAGACTGTCGGCGACGACGCGCAATCGCGGTGGCACTGCGGTCAACTCCCCGCGCCGCCATTTTTTCCAGAGGCCGTTGACGATCTCGCTGAAAATCAGATCGGGGGCGGCGAGGTCGGCGGCACCGAGCAACTCCAGCGCGGCCTCGCTGTCGGTTTCGCGCACGACCCATTTCAGGGCGACGCTGGCGTCGACGATCACCGCGTGTCGCGATCTTCGCGGATCAATTGCCAGCCGGGGGTTTGCGTCACGCCGGGGACCTTCAGCGCATCGGTCTCGTCGAGCAGGCGGCGCACCATGGCCTGCTTGTCGGCGGTCGTCAGCGCCGTGCCGCGGGCCAGTGCCTCGCGCGCCTCGGCCTCCATCGACCGCCCTGCCGCGACCGCGCGACGCTTGAGCGTGTCGATCAGCCGGTCGTCGACGTTGCGGAGGAGAAGCTGGCCCATAGCGCATGATTGCCAGTCGCTATCGCCGGTGCAAGCCAGGCTCAGCGCCGCACCATCGCCAGCATCGCGGCGCTGGCATAGCGCGGCCCCGCCGTGCCGCCGACGGGGCTGGCGGCGTCGAGGGCGGCGAGGTCGGACGCGGTCAGCACCAGATCGACCGCTCCGGCGCTGTCGTCGAGCGTCGCGCGCCGCTTGCAGCCGGGGATCGGGACGATGTCGCGGCCCTGCGCGAGCAGCCACGCCAGCGCGACCTGCGCGAGGCTCGCGCCATGCGCCTCGGCGACCGCGCGAACCGCCGCGACCGCGTGCATATTGGCGTCGTAATTGGCACCTCGGAAGCGCGGGTCGCGGTGACGGTAGTCGGTCGGCGGATAGTCCTCGCCGCGCTGCGCGGTGCCGGTCAGGAAACCGCGCCCGAGCGGCGAATAGGGCACGAAGCCGATACCGAGCGCGCGGGCGGCGGGGAGGATCTCCGCCTCGACACCACGCTCCCACAGCGAATATTCGGACTGGAGCGCGGCGATGGGATGCATGGCGGCGGCGCGGCGCAGCGTCGGCGCGGCGGCCTCGCTGAGGCCGAGGTGGCGGACCTTGCCGGCGCGGACCAGGTCGGCCATCGCGCCGACGGTGTCCTCGATGGGCACGCCGGGATCGACGCGGTGCTGGTAGAACAGGTCGATGGTGTCGATGCCGAGGCGCTTGAGACTGGCGTCGGCGACGGCGCGGACGTTCTCGGGGCGGCTGTCGGTGCCGCCGCGCCCTTCCGCCTGCGAAAAGCCGAACTTGGTCGCGATGACCAGGCCGTCGCGGCGGCCCCGGATGGCCTCGCCGAGCAACTCCTCGTTGAGGTGGGGGCCATAGACTTCGGCGGTATCGAAGAAGGTCACGCCGAGGTCGATGGCGCGGTGGATCGTGGCGATGGCCTCGTCGCGGTCGACCGCGCCGTACATCGCCGCCATGCCCGCCGTCCCCGCCATCCCCATGCAGCCCAGCCCGATGGCCGAGACGCTCAATCCGTCGCCGAGGATCCGTCGTTGCATCGCGCGCGCCTTTCGCTGGCCCCCGCGCCACGATAGAGCGTGCGCATGACAAATCCAGCGCGCAGGTATTTCGGCACCGACGGCATTCGCGGCCTGACCAATGTCGCGCCGATGACCCCGGCGGTAGCGATGCGCGTCGGGCAGGCGGCGGGAGCGCATTTCCTGCGCGGCGACCATCTCCACCGCGTCGTCATCGGCAAGGATACACGCCTGTCGGGCTATATGATGGAATCGGCGCTGACCGCCGGGTTCACCAGCGTCGGCATGGAGGTGCTGCAACTCGGCCCGGTGCCGACGCCCGCTGTCGCGATGCTGACGCGGTCGTTGCGCGCCGACCTGGGGGTGATGATCTCCGCCAGCCACAACCCCTTCCACGACAACGGCATCAAGCTGTTCGGTCCCGATGGCTACAAGCTTTCCGACGCCGACGAGGCGCGCATCGAGGGGCTGATCGACACCGACCTGCCGCTCGCGGAACCGGCGAAGATCGGGCGGGCGAAGCGCATCGACGACGCGCGCGGGCGCTATATCCACTTCGCCAAGTCGACCTTTCCCGACTATCTCCGCCTCGACGGGGTCAAGATCGTCGTCGATTGCGCGCACGGCGCGGCATACACCGTCGCGCCTGCGGCACTGTGGGAGCTGGGGGCCGAGGTCGACGCCATCGGCGTGTCGCCGAACGGTTTCAACGTCAACGACGGCGTCGGCTCGACGCATCCGGCGGCCCTGCAGGCGCGGGTCCGCGAGACGGGCGCGGCGATCGGCATCGCGCTCGACGGCGACGCCGACCGGCTGATCGTCGTCGACGAGACGGGGCGCGTCGTCGACGGCGACCAGCTGATGGCGCTGATCGCGACGAGCTGGGCGGCGCGCGGGCGGTTGCGCGGTGGCGGTCTGGTGGCGACGGTGATGTCGAACCTCGGGCTCGAACGCTACCTCGGCGGAGAGGGCATCGGCCTCGAACGCACCGGCGTCGGCGACCGCCACGTCCTCGAGCGCATGCGCTCGGGGGGCTTCAACGTCGGCGGCGAGCAGTCGGGGCACATCATCCTCAGCGACCATGCGACGACGGGCGACGGGCTGATCGCGGCGCTGCAGGTGCTCGCGGTGCTGGTCGAGCGCGGGCGGCCGGCGTCGGAGGTGCTGCATCTGTTCGACCCGCTGCCGCAACTGCTCAAGAGCGTGCGGTTCGCGGCCGGCGCGCTCGAGCGTGCCGCCGTCAAGACTGCAATCGCCGACGGCGAGGCGCGGCTGGCGGGCACGGGCCGCCTGTTGATCCGCAAGTCGGGGACCGAGCCGCTGATCCGCGTCATGGCGGAGGGCGAGGACATGGGGGTCGTGACGGGGGTGGTCGAGGGGATTTGCGCGGCGGTCGTTGCCTAGCGCGCCGAATCAGTCGCCCAGCCACCGTTTGAGAAATGCGATGGTCTTGGGCCACAGGTCGAGCTGGGCGGCAGCGTTGGCGGACGCCGTACCGCCGATACCTGCCGTAAAGGTGGTCGAGGCATAGCCATCGCCCGACAGGCCGTGGCCCGCGTCGGGGTAGTTGAGCAGCACCGTCTTCTCGCCGCGCGCGCGGCGGGTCGCTGCGACGTTCGCCGCCATGTCGAACGACGGCCACACCTGATCCTTGCCGCCGCCCGCCACCAGCAGCGGACCCTGGTAGTCCTCGATGCGGATGCGCGCCGCCGCGAGCGTCTCGGGGTGCTTGACCTTGCCGCGTTCGTGCGGGCCGCGCAGGGCCATCATCTCACCCTTCGCCGCTTTCATGAACTCGACCATGATGTCGTCGTAGGGGACGAAGGCGAGCGGCTTGCCCTGCCAGCTGAACGACGACAGCGTGCCCGCCGCGACGGGCCTGCCCCAGCCTTCCCAGACGACATCCGAGGGTACGATCGCGACGACGGCGCGCAGCCACGCGAAATGGCTCGCGGCGAGCAGCGCGTATTCGGCCCCCTTCGAGACGCCATAGACGCCGATACGCGCCGGATCGACGTCGGGGCGCGCGGCGAGGATGTCGTGCGCCGCTTGTAGCCGGTCGACGGGAATGTCGGCGAAGGCGGCGGGCAGGTCGGGAAACTGCGACGGCCCGCCATACGCCGGGGCATAATAGGGAAAGCCGAGCACGACGAAGCCGCGCGACGCGAGCCGTGCGCCGAGCGAACGCGCCGCCCAGTCGCCGCCCTCCGAGCCACCGAGCACGATGATCGCGCCGTGGCGCTTGCCGTCGGCGGGGGCGGCGATGACGAACGCGCCCTGCTGCGCCGGGACAGGCGTCGTGACGAGGTCGGCGCGGCCCTGTTCAAGCTGAAGCTCGGCGGTCGCGGCCTCGGCTCCGTCGACCGTCGCAGCGAGGCGAACCAGCCCCTTCGCCAGGTCGGACTTGGGCGCCGTCTCGGTCATCGACCAGAACAGTCCGGCGTCGCCAGCCGCAGTATAGCTGCCGGCGAGCGGACTCGTATGCGCCAAGTCGATATCGCCGCGTCGGTCGGCGGCAAACGTCGCGGTCGATTCGAGCTGTGCGCCCGTGGCGCCGGCGCGCCGCGCGACGATCGTCACCTTCGCCCTGGGGGGCAGTCCGGTCAGGGCGAGGCCGACGCGCTCGCCCGACAGCACCGGCCCGGCAGGCACGACGAAGCGCGGCGCGGCGGCGGCGGCCACGGGCAGCAGGAATGCAACGAAAGCAACGGTCCAACGCATCGTCCTAGCTCCTGTGAAGTCGAGTCGCACCCGTCATAAGCGATGACGCTGCGTCAACCGCAATGCGTCAATCGAACACAGGCGTCCGCTTGGCGAGGAAGGCCGCGACGCCCTCGATGAAGTCGGCACCCTCGAAAGCCGCGTCGAAACCCGCGCTGGTCTCGGCGGTGTCGTCGGTCGTACCGTCGAGGATGCGCGCGACGATCGCCTTCGAAGCGCGCTGGCTCGCCCCCGAAGCCGCGCGGACCGCGTCGGCGTGCGCCGCGACGGCGGCGTCGAGATCGGCGGCGACCTGCTGGACGAGGCCGATCCGCTGCGCCTCGCCTGCGTCGATCAGCGCCCCGGTAAACAACAGGTGCCTGGCGTGCGCCGGGCCGACGAGGTCGACGAGCAGTTTGGTATCGTGCAGCGGATAGACGAGGCCGAGCTTGGCCGGCGTGATGCCGAAACGGGCGCGCGGGCTCGCGATGCGAACGTCGCAGGCCAGCGCGATGCCGCAGCCGCCGCCGATGCAGTCGCCATCGATCGCGGCCAATGTCGGCTTGGGCGCGCGCGCCAGCGTCACCTGCGTGGCGCGGATGGCGGCCTGGTTGGCCTTGCGCCACGCCGGGTCGTGCGAGGCGGTGGCGAACTCGCCGATGTCGGCCCCCGCGCAGAACGCCCCGCCGTCGGCCGCGGCGACGATCAGCAGGCGCACCGAGGGGTCGGCCATCGCCTGGTCGACGAGGCCGGGGAAGGCCGCCCACATCGCCTGGTCGAAGGCGTTGCGCTTCGCAGCGCGGTCGATCCGCAGCCACGCGATGCGTTCGGCGATGTCGAGGCGGAGATGGTCGGTCATGCCGCCCGCGATGACAGGCGCGGCGGCGAAAGAAAAGGGCGACCGATTGCAGCCGCGACGTCGTCCCGGGCGCGGCCCACCGCCGTGCCGAGCGGCGCGCGCCATTCCCGTAGAGGCCACGCCTAGTGCCCGCTCGTTTTATTTGGCGCTTTTAAGGCCGGTGTTTCGTATATGCGGTGGCTTCCGGGGTCTTGCGCTAGGGATACGATGCTGAACGGACTGTCGTCGGGGCTGATGGGCGGTCGCCAGATCTGGCCGCTGGTGGAAGGCGGGAAGGGCGTCGCGGCGACCAACCACCTGTCGTCGGGCGCGTGGGCGCTGGCCGGCGGCGTCGGCACGATCAGTGCGGTCAACGCCGACAGCTACGATCCGACGGGGCGCATTATCCCGCAGATCTATGCCGCGCTGACGCGGCGCGAGCGCCACGAGGAGCTTGTGCAATACGCCATCGACGGCGCGGTCCAGCAGGTCCAGCGCGCCTATGACATGGCGGCGTCGGAGCTGTCGAAGGGCATCGGCGCGTTGAATATTAACGTGTTGTGGGAAATGGGCGGCGCGCAGCGTGTGCTTAACGGCGTCCTCGAACGCACCAAGGGCCTCGTCAACGGCGTCACCTGCGGCGCTGGCATGCCGTACAAGCTGTCGGAGATCGCCGCCTCCTACGGCGTCCATTACTACCCGATCATCAGCAGCGCGCGTGCCTTCCGCGCGCTGTGGAAGCGGGCCTACTCGAAGGCCGCCGAATGGCTCGGCGCGGTGGTCTACGAGGACCCGTGGCTGGCGGGCGGCCACAACGGGCTGAGCAATGCCGAGGATCCGCGCGCGCCGCAGGACCCGTATCCGCGCGTCCGCGACCTGCGCGTCGTCATGCGCGAGAGCGGCATTTCGGACGACATTCCGATCATCATGGCGGGCGGCGTCTGGCGCCTCGACGAATGGACCGACTGGATCGACAATCCCGAACTGGGGCGCATCGTCTTCCAGTTCGGCACGCGGCCGTTGCTGACGCAGGAGAGCCCGATCCCCGACGGCTGGAAGGCGCGGCTGATGACGCTCAAGCCCGGCGACATCTCGCTCCATCAATTCTCGCCGACGGGGTTCTACTCTAGCGCGGTGCGTAATCCGTTCCTGATCGACCTCGAGCGGCGCTCGGAGCGCCAGGTCGCGTTCTCGACGACCGCGACGGGGGACCACCAGTTCCTCCTCGACGTCGGTGTCGGGCGCAAAAGCTATTACGTCACCCGCGACGACCTGCTGCGCGCGCGCGAATGGGCGGGGCTGGGGTTCACCGACGCACTCAAGACGCCCGACAATACCCTCGTCTTCGTCGCGCCGGGCGGAAAGGCGACGATCCGCAAGGACCAGGCCGATTGCATGGGCTGCCTCAGCCACTGCGGGTTTTCGGCGTGGGCCGATACCGACACGAACAGCACGGGGCGGTTGGCGGACCCGCGCAGCTTCTGCATCCAGAAGACGCTGCAGGACATCGCCCACGGCGGCGATACCGAGGCGAACCTGATGTTCGGCGGCCACTCGGCGTTCCGCTTCGCGCAGGATCCGTTCTACTCGAACGGCTTCGTGCCGACGGTCAAGCAACTCGTCGAGCGGCTGCTGACGGGGGCCTGACCCACTCAGGATGCGGCGGCCAGGACGCCGAAGCCCTTTGCCGCCAGCCAGTCGACGACGACCTGCGTCGCCGCCGCGAGTTGCGCGGGCTGGAAAGCGTAGTAGTGCGTCGCGCCCGCGATCGTGTGCATCACCTTGTCGGCATGGCCGACGGCGTCGAACAGGCGCTGCGTGTGGCTCGGCGTGCAAGCGTCGTCGGCAGCGTTGCCGACGACGAGGACGGGGACCGCCACGCCCGCCGCACAGCGCGGCCCGTCGGCGTTGGAATGGGCGAGGCTCCACTGGCTCAGCCACGACCGCAGCGTCGTGAAGCGCGCGAGGCCGCCGGGTGCATCGTTGATCAGGCGCGGATCGCCGAGATAGCAGCGGCCCGGCGTCCGCTCGTTGAGGTCGACCGCCGGATCGAGCCAGCGCGGATCGGCCATCGTACCGTGGACGACGAAGCCGCGCTCGGCGTGGGAGCCCTGCGCGGCGCGCAAGGTCGCGAGCGTCGCTTGCGTCCAGGCGTCGATGCGGCGGCTGCGCGCCACTTGCCGCGCGCGGAATTCGGCGAGGAAGTCGGCGGTGTAGGGCGGCTGCGCGCACGCCGGGTCGTAGAGGTTCCACGCGGCCTCGCGCCGCGTCGGATCGCCCTCCTCGACGACCGAGGGGTCGAGCCATTCGGTCAGCGTCGCGGCGCGGCTGACATGCGCGGCGAGCAGCATCACCGCATCGGCCTTGGGGAGTGTCGCGGCGGTCAGGTCGGGCGGATCGCCCGCCGGGGTGGCCACGATCGTCGGGTGTTCCGCCTGCGACTGATAGAACAGCGCGAGGCTGCCGCCCCCCGACCAGCCTGCCAGCACGATCTTCGCATAGCCCAATTTCGTGCGCGCATGTTCGAGCCATTTGCCGAGATCGACCGCGACCTTCTCCATGATCAGCGCGCTGTCGTTGTTGGGGTAGCGCGACACCGCGCTGAGCACATGCACCCCCGCCGTCGCCAGCGCGACGGGCAGCGGCAGATAATGCATGATCCCCATCGGGTGCATGAAGACGACGAGCGTGTCGGATGGCATCTCGGGCTTGAGGTGATGGCCCTGCAGCACCACCATGCCGTCGATGCCGCCATAGGTGTCGCGTAGCCCCACGGGCTCGCGGAAGGCGAGGATGAGGGGGATGCGGGCGAAGCTCATGCTGCGGCCGCAGCAGCCTTCTTCGCCGTCCAGTCCGCCAGCACGGCGTGCGCGTGCCCGCCCGCCTCGGCCATGATCGCGTCGTGGGCTGGAACCCGCGTCGTGATCTCGAGCGGCAGGCCGTCGGGATCGCTGAAATAGACCGAGCGGACGAAGCCGTGGTCGATGGGGCCGAAGCACGGGTGGCCGCTCGCGGTCAGCTTCGCCTGCCACGCCAGCAATTCGGCCTCGTCGGCGGCCTCGAAGGCGACATGGCGGTCGAAGCCGTGCACGGGGTCGAAGGTCGCGGGCGCGCTCGACGGCGCGTCGAAGAAGGCGATGTAGTTGCCGTCGGGGAGCTTGAAGAAGATGTGAACGAACGGGTGCTTGCGCCCCGACCCCGGCTCGCGCTCCTCGGCGAGCGCGGCGGCAAGCGGCAGGCCAAGGACGCCCTCGTAGAACGCCACCGTCGCGGCGGCGTCCTTGCAGCGGTAGGCGCTGTGGTGGATGCCCCTTAATGCCTGTGTCATGCTGGCCCTCCATCGGCAGCGCGTGAAGGACAGCATGGCACACGCCGACGAGCCGATCAAAGCACCTGACGCGACCGACGGCGGCTGGTGGGCGTTCGCGCGCGTTTGGCTGCGGATCGGCGCATTGAGCTTCGGCGGGCCGGCCGGGCAGATCGCGCTGATGCACCGCGAACTCGTCGAGCGGCGGCAATGGTTCGACGAGGCGACGTACCTGCGCGCGCTCAACTTCTGCATGTTGCTCCCCGGCCCCGAGGCGCAGCAGCTGGCGACATGGTGCGGCTGGCGGCGTCGCGGCGTGCGTGGCGGGTTGATCGCGGGGCTGGGGTTCGTCCTGCCGGGTGCCGTGGTGATGGCGGGGCTGGTCGGGGGGCGGCAGC
>CAXTSL010000014.1:0-5398 GCA_964246975.1 uncultured Sphingomonadaceae bacterium | reverse complement strand
CGCCGCCTGGGTCGCGGCCGCCGGGATCGCCCGCCTGCTGCCGTACGTGCTGTTCAGCTCGGCGGCCGGGGTGCTCGCCGACCGGTTCGACCGGCGGACCGTGATGATCACCGCGGACGTCGTGCGGGCCGTGGTGATGGCGGGGCTGACCGCGCTGTATCTGGGGTTCGGACGGCAGGCGGTCGTTCAGGCACTGTTCTACGGGGTGCAGGCGGTGGTACTGGCGGTCGTCGCGCAGGCGCTTGTGCGGGTCGCGGGGCGGGCGCTGAAGGGCACGCGGGCATGGCTACTCGCGGGCGCGGCGTTCGCCCTGCTGTTCGTTTTCGACGTGCCATTTCCCGCCGTCGTGCTGGCGGCGGGCGTTGTCGGCTGGTTCGGCAAGCGCGGCGTGGCGGTGGCGGGCGAACCCGACGCGCCGGCGTCGTGGCGCGCCTCGGCGGCGACGGCGCTGCTGTGGGGCGGCATCTGGGCCGCGCCGCTGGTCGGGCTCAGCCTGTGGCTCGGCGGCGACCACGCGCTGGTGTCGTTGGGCACGACCTTCGCGCGGCTGGCGGCGGTCAGCTTCGGCGGCGCGTACGCGGCGATGTCCTATATCGCGCAGGCGGCGGTAACGACGCACGGCTGGCTCGCCGCGCCCGAGATGCTCGACGGGCTGGGCCTCGCCGAGACCACCCCCGGCCCGCTGGTGCTGGTGTTCCAGTTCGTCGGCGGGCTGGCGGGGGCGCGGATCGACGGGCCGTGGAATGCGTTCGGCGGCGCGGCGCTCGGCATGGCGCTGGTCGTCTGGGTGACCTTCGCGCCGTCGTTCCTGTGGATCTTCAGCCTCGCGCCGCACCTCGACCGCCTGACCCGCCGCGCCGCGCTGGCGGGCGCGCTCGCGGCGATTACTGCCGCCGTCGTCGGCGTGATGGCGAACCTTGCGCTGTGGTTCGCGCTGCACGTGCTGTTCGCGCGCGTCGAACGCGTGCCCGTCGGCTGGCTGCGGCTGTGGCTGCCCGGCGGCGCGTTCGACTGGTTGGCGGGCGGCATCGCGGTCGCGGCGTGGGTGCTGCTGACGCGCACGCGCCTCGGGCTGGGCGCGGTGCTGGCGCTGGGTGGTATGGCAGCGGTTTCGGTTCGGATGCTGAACAATAGCTGACGAACCTCCTCACAATCCGTTCAGGCATAGACGCCGATAAGAAGCAACAGGGCAGCGCGACTCGCGATGTCTTGAACAAGTTGCGTTGCTTTTGCGTTATCGACCCGGACGCCGAAAGTTGTTGCTTGCGACGGTTACGGATGTTGTTGCGTGAAGTGGCGTGGGTTGTTCGTAACCCGTTGCGTATGTTGCCTTGCGTACCCGCTTTATTCGAGGAGAGTTTCGATGCGTAAGTTCCTGCTTGCCGCCGCCACGCTGGCCACCCTGGCGGCACCGCTCGCCGCGCAGCCCGTCCCCCAAGGCGAATTGCGTCAGGATCGCCGCGAGATCCGCGACGACCGCCGCGAACTCCGCGACGACCGTCTGAACGGCGACCGCCGCGAATTGCGCGAGGATCGTGGCGAACTGCGCGAGGATCGCCGCGATCTTCGCAACGATCGGCGCGACAACCGCTGGGACCGCGAGGGTTATCGCGGCGGCTACGACCGCGACCGTGGGCACTACGAGGGCCGCCGCTACGACGCCGGGCGCTATTACCACCCGCGCGGCTATGCGTATCGCAACTGGGCGGTCGGCGCCTATCTGCCGCGCGCCTATTGGGGGTCGAGCTATTACGTCGGGCGCCCGCTCGGCTATGGCCTGTCGAACCCCTATGCCGGGACGCGCTGGGTCCGCGTCGGACCCGACGCGCTGCTGATCCGCATCCGCAACGGTGCCGTGCTGCAGGTTGTCCGGGGTCGCTTTTACTAGGCCGCGACCGCCGTCCCCAGATAGTTGACCGAAACATCGCGGCCGAGGGCGAAACCCGTCCCCGGCCGCCATGTCAGGCCGCGCACATCGATGACGGCAAGGCCGGCATCGGCCAGCGCGGCGGTCAGCTCGGCGGGCGTCATGAAGCGCGACCAGTCGTGCGCGCCGCGCGGGATCGTCCGCAACACCCGTTCGGCCCCGGCGATCAGCGTCGCCCACGACAGCGGCGTGCGGTTAGGGGTCGAGAAAACCAGCAGTCCGCCGTCGCCGAGCAACTTCCGCAGCGCGCCGAAGAACGCCGCGCGGTCGGCGACATGCTCGATGACTTCGAGGCAGGTGATCAGGTCGAAAGTCGCGCCTTCGGCTGCCAGCGCTTCGACCGCCATGGAGTGATAGTTTATGCCTAAACCATTCTGATGCGCGTCCGCCGCCGCGATGTTCTCGGGCGCGGCGTCGATGCCCGTTACCGCCGCCCCCATGCGCGCCAACGGCTCGGCGACGAGCCCCGCGCCGCAGCCGACATCGAGTGCGCGCTTGTCCGACAACACGCTTCGGGCCCGCGCGTCGAGGCCCCAGTGCGCCACCGCCTGCTCGCGGATATACGCCAGTCGCACCGGATTGATGCGGTGGAGCATCGCCGAGCTGCCGCGCGGGTTCCACCAGTCGGCGGCAAGCTCGCCGAAGAACGCGGCTTGCGAGGGCGCGATCGAGGCTGCGGCGATGCCGGACGAGGCAGTGGCCATGGACGGGGTTTCCTTGCGTTGCCGCCTCCGGCTTTCTATCAGGCAGGCGCATCCCGCAACCCCGTGCATCGCCGCACCGCCTGAGGACCTCCCCCGCCCGTGGCTCGCATCGTCATGAAGTTCGGCGGCACGTCGATGGCGGGCATCGAGCGGATTCGCGGCGTCGCGGCGCGCGTCGCGAAGCAGGTCGCACGCGGCGACGAGGTTGCGGTGGTCGTCTCGGCGATGGCGGGCGAGACCGACCGGCTGGTGGGGTTCTGCCGCGAGGCCAGCCCGCTCGCCGATGCGCGCGAATACGACGTGGTGGTCGCGAGCGGCGAACAGGTGACGGCGGGGCTGCTCGCCATCGCGCTCCAGTCGCTGGGCTTGCGCGCGCGCTCGTGGCTCGGCTGGCAGTTGCCCGTCCGCACCACCGACGCGCACGGTTCGGCGCGCATCGAGGACATCGGCACCGAGGCGGTACTCGCCGCAATGGCGGGCGGCGAGGTCGCGGTGATGCCGGGCTTCCAGGGGATGAGCGACGCGGGGCGGGTGGCGACGCTCGGGCGCGGCGGCTCGGACACCAGCGCGGTGGCGCTGGCGGCGGCGCTCAAGGCCGACCGCTGCGACATCTATACCGATGTCGACGGCGTCTATACCACCGACCCGCGCATCGTGCCGCGCGCGCGCAAGCTGACGCAGATCACCTATGAGGAGATGCTCGAACTCGCGAGCGTCGGGGCGAAGGTGCTGCAGACGCGCTCGGTCGAGCTGGCGATGAAGGAAAAGGTGCGCGTCCAGGTGCTGTCGAGCTTTGCCGACACGCCCGGCACGATGGTCGTGGGTGAGGATGAAGTCGTGGAACAGGAACTGATCGCGGGCGTCGCCTACAACCGCAACGAGGCCAAGGTCACCGTCATCGGCGTCCCCGACCGGCCCGGCGTCGTCGCGGCGATCTTCGCGCCGCTGGCCGACGCGCACGTCAACGTCGACATGATCGTCCAGAACATCGCGCATATCACGCGCAAGACCGACGTGACCTTCACCGTGCCGCGCACCGAACTCGTGCTGTCGCTCGACGTGCTGGCGAAGGCGAAGGACGCGATCGGTTACGAGGAGGTGCTATCGGATGCGGCGGTCGCCAAGATTTCGGTCGTCGGCGTCGGCATGCGCAGCCACGCCGGGGTCGCGGTGACGATGTTCAAGGCGCTCGCCGAGCGCGGCATCAACATCCAGGCGATCACGACGAGCGAGATCAAGGTCAGCGTGCTGATCGCCGAGGAATATACCGAGCTTGCGGTGCGCGTGCTGCACACGGCGTATGGACTGGATGCGGGGGCATGAAACTGAAACTCGTCATGCTGGCGAACGCCAGCATCCACGGTGGTGCGCGCGGCTATCCGTTCGCTTGCCGTGAAATGGATGCTGGCGTTCGCCAGCATGACGAAAGCAACTAGATGACCCGCTTCACCGACCTCTCGGCACGCGGCACCGCGTTCCTTGGCAGCACTCACGCCATCATGGCGGGCGCAATGACGTGGGTGTCGGAGCGCCAACTCGTCTCGGCAATCAGCAATGCGGGCGGCTTCGGCATCATCGCCTGCGGGTCGATGACCCCCGATATCCTCGACGCCGAGATCGCCGCGACGCGCGCGCTGACCGACAAGCCCTTCGGGGTCAACCTGATCACCCTCCATCCGCTGATGAACGACCTCATCGACGTGTGCGCGAAGCACAAGGTCGGCCATGTCGTGCTGGCGGGCGGCCTGCCGCCGGGCGGCGCGATCGAGCGGATCAAGGCGAGCGGCGCGAAACTGATGTGCTTCGCCCCCGCCCTGGCGCTGGCGAAGAAGCTGGTGCGCTCGGGGGTCGACGCGCTGGTCATCGAGGGCAGCGAGGCGGGGGGCCATATCGGCCCGGTGTCGCTGTCGGTGCTGGCGCAGGAGATCCTGCCCGTGATCCGCGACGTGCCGGTGTTCGTCGCCGGCGGCATCGGGCGCGGCGAGGCGATTGCCGCCTACCTCGAAATGGGCGCGAGCGGGGTCCAGCTCGGCACGCGCTTCGCCGCCGCCACCGAGAGCGTCGCGCACGCCAATTTCAAGAAGGCGTTCGTCAGGGCGTCCGCAAGGGATGCGGTGGCGTCGGTCCAGCTCGACGGGCGGCTGCCCGTCATTCCCGTCCGCGCGCTCAAGAACGCCGGCAGCGAGAAGTTCACCGCCAAGCAGCGCGAGATGGTCGGCCACCTCGACACCGGCTCGGTCGAGCTGGCCGAAGCGCAGCTGCAGATCGAGCATTACTGGGCGGGGGCGCTGCGCCGCGCCGTCGTCGATGGCGACATCGAGACCGGCAGCCTGATGGCCGGGCAGTCCGTGGGCATGGTGACCAGCATCCAGCCGGTCGCCGCGATCATCGCCGAGCTCGTCGCCGAGGCCGAGGCCGCGCTCGACCGGCGCTGGCAGCCGAGCCCCTGATGGCCACCGTCTCCGCCGCGCGCCGCATCCTCACCCGCCTCCATGACATCATGGCGGCGAAGTCGGGCGCGCAGGCGAAGCTCAACGCCGTCGTCGGCATCGTCGCCGAGGGCCTGTCGAGCGAGGTCTGCTCGATCTATCTGCTCCGCGACGGCGCGCTCGAGCTCTACGCCACCAAAGGTTTGTCGCAGGACGCGGTGCACGTCACCAAGCTGGCGCTCGGGCAAGGCCTGGTCGGCACCATCGCTGCGACGCGCGAGCCGCTCAACCTCGCCGAGGCGCGCGCCCACCCGGACTTCGCCTATCGGCCGGAGACT
>CAXTSL010000013.1:6794-43951 GCA_964246975.1 uncultured Sphingomonadaceae bacterium | reverse complement strand
CGGGGGCGAGGCGGATGCCGAGGTCGGCGAACTGCTTGGCCAGCACCGCGCCGAGCAGCGCGTCGTCGGGATCGCGGATGCCCAGCAGCGGCGTCGCGCCGAGACGCGAGGCGAGATCGGGGAGGCGATGCGGCCATTGCGGCGGCGCGGCGCGCGCAGTCATCAGCAGCGGCTGCGCGGGGGTGGCGGCGTTCCACGCGTGGAACAGTGTCTCGGGATCGGCGGCCTCCGCAGCCTCGACCAGCGTCGCCTGCGCGCGCGCCGCGAAGATGCGCGCGAGATGGCTCTTGCCCGACCCCGGCGGTCCGATCAGCAGCGCTTGGGCACCGGGCCAGTCGGGCCAGCGGTCGAGCCACGCCACGGCATCGGCATTGGCGGCGGAAACGAAGAAGTCGCCCTCCCCCATCGCCGTCCGGTAGCTCAGCGGCAGCGGCAGTTGGCTCATTCCAGCGGAGGCACCGCTGGCTCGGGCGGCGCGC
This sequence comes from uncultured Sphingomonadaceae bacterium, assembly GCA_964246975.1. Lineage (GTDB taxonomy): Bacteria > Pseudomonadota > Alphaproteobacteria > Sphingomonadales > Sphingomonadaceae > Glacieibacterium. Next base: position 43,472 of record CAXTSL010000013.1, on the reverse strand, counting down.
CGTCGGCGTAGAAGCGCGACTTGAGATAGCGGGCCAGCATCCAGCGCGTAAACACGCCGATCACCGCCGCGACGGGAACCGCGAGGAACACCCCGACCAGCCCCGCGAGTTCGGCCCCCGCGAACACCGAGAACAGCACCCACACCGGATGCAGCCCGATGCGGTCGCCGATGAGGTTGGGGGTCAACACGGCACCTTCGATCGTCTGGACGACGACGAAAACCCCGAACACGAGGCCGAGCTGGAGCGGATCGGGGCCGAATTGCCCAAGACCGACGAGCAGGCTCATGCCGACACAGAACAGCGGACCGACGAACGGCACGAAGCCGAGCACCCCCGCCAGCAGCGCCAGGACGATGGCATAGTCGAGCCCGACGAGGCTCCAGCCGACCGCGTACAGCACCGCAAGCGCGCAGCAGACAAGGAACTGGCCGCGGATGAACCCCGACAACGCGGCGTCGGACTGGCCGAGCAGCAGGCGGATCGTCGGCAGGTGGCGGCGCGGCCACCAGCTGTCGAGCCGCGCGGTCAGCGGCTGCCAATCCCGCAGCAGGTAGAAGGCGACGATCGGCGCGATGACCACCAGCGTCAGGACATTGAAGAACGCGAACGTTCCCGCGATCACCGCCCCGGCGCTGGCGGTCAGCCAGCCGACCGCCCGCGCGGTGACGTCGCCGACCAGCGCCTTCTGCTGCGACGCCCCGCCCGCGCGCCGGACCAGCCGCGCGAGCATCGGCTGGACCTCGCGGGTCAGGCGCGGCAGGGCATCGACAAGCTGGCCGATCTGCGCCTGGACGATCGGCGCGACCGCGACGATCAGCCCGACCGCCGCCGCGATGAACAGCAGCAGCGTCAGCGAAGCCGCCGCCCAGCGCGGCACGCCGCGCGCTTCGAGCCTGAGCGCCAGCGGGTCGAGCAGATAGGCGATGATGAAGCCCGCGAGGAACGGCCCGAGCACCGCGCGCGAGCCGACCACCAGCGCCAGCGCCGCCGCAAAGACGAGCAGCCAGCCCCAATGGATGCGCGGCAGGCTGAGACGGTTGGCGAGCGTGTCGTTCATGGCGGACTCGCTCATGGCTGGGGACGCGCCGGGGGCGGCAGCAGGTCGGCGGGCTCGCCGCCGCGGGGGCGGGGTGGCGCCGGCGGCAGCGTCGCAGTCGGGGCTTCCGCACGCGGCGCGGACGGTGCGCCGGGCAGGCCGGGAAGGGTCTCGGTCGGGTCCGACGCCACAACCGGCGCGGGAACCGGCACGTCGCCGGGCAGGCGGCGGCGGAGCAACAGGCCGGCGGCGCGCGGCACCAGCCGCAGACCGCGCTGGTCGAGCTGGTAGAGCAGCATCTCGCGCGTGTCGCCGTGGCGGATGACGATGCGCGACGTGCCGCCGAGCGACAGGCTGACGATGTTGACCGCCGTCACCGTCGGGGTGCCGCGCACCGTCGCCTCAATCGCCGCCCACGACCCCGCGTCGAGCGTCTCGACCTCGGCCTCGATCCCCATCGCGGCGGTTGCTGCGCCGCCGCCGCCGCCGATCATCGCGCCGCTGGCGATCAGCGGCTCCATCTCGACCGACAGGCTGGGGTCGCTGCGCAGGCGGCCGTCGCGCAACGCCTGGGTGTAGAGCGCGTCGACGCGCTGCACGCCGCTGTCGAGCATCGCGTCGAGACCGTCCTCGGCGGTGCTGGTCAGCGTGAAGCGGCCAAGTTCGGTCGCGTCGGGGCCGTGGCGCGCGATGAACTCGGCCGCCACCGGCCCGCCCGGCCAGGCGCGATTGAGCCGCACCTCGGCGATCAGCACGTCGGTCGTGCCGAAGCGATTGAGGATATTGCGCCACAGCGGCCGGTCGGCGCGCTGCAACTGATAACTGGTCAGCAGGATATTGTCGCCCGCCGCGCCGCTCGCGATAACATAGTCGATCGGGCTGAGGCTGTCGCTGAAGCGCGTCCACGCCGCCAGCCACGGCGTCTTCGCCTGGTACAGCGTGCGCGCGCCGCCGTCGGTGAAAACCGGCAGCAGCAGCATCGGCCCCGAGTGCAGGGCCCCCGCCGTCCCTGCCAGCGCCCGCCCGGCGCGCGCGCGGTCGAACACCACGCCGAGCGTCGCGATGTAGCGCGTCGTCGAGAACTGCTCGCCCTCGATCTCGATCGCCGCGACCATCTGGCCGAGCGCGCCGTCGCCGAGGCGCGGGGCGGCGGCCTCGCCCATGCCGGTCAGCCGCGACCACAGGATCGGCCACGCCCTGGCGCGCGCGACGCGGTAGGCGGTGAGCCGCGCCTCGTAGGTCGTCTTGCCCGCCGTATCGACCGCAATGCCGCCGATGACATAGGCCGAACTTCCCGACGTCGCGGCGTCGCGTGCGAGCGCAGGCAGCGCGGACAGCGCGAGCAGCAGCGCGAGGAGGAGACGCGGGATCATCGCGTGCGTGTTTACGCGTGTGGGGTCGAAAGTGAAGCGGGTTCGGTCCTCGCGGCGAACCCCCTCCGTCGCTGCGCGCCACCTCCCCCTGAAGAGCGGGAGGAGCAGGACGGCAATACTCCCCCTCTTCAGGGGGAGGTGGCGGCGAAGCCGACGGAGGGGGACCGAAGGCTCGGAACCCCGTTCCAAAATCTCCGCGCACCGCCTAGAACCGCCCGATGCAGCCCCCTCTCACCTACGCCGACGCGGGCGTCTCGATCGCCGCCGGCAATGCGCTGGTGCGCGCCATCGCGCCGCTGGCGCGCAGCACCGCGCGCCCAGGCGCGGATGCCGAGCTGGGAGGGTTCGGCGGCTTTTTCGATCCGCGCGCGGCGGGCTACCGCGACCCGCTGCTCGTCGCGGCGAACGACGGAGTGGGGACCAAGCTCAGGCTCGCGATCGACACCGGCAAGCATGATAGCGTCGGCATCGACCTCGTCGCGATGTGCGTCAACGACCTTATCGTGCAAGGGGCCGAGCCGCTGTTCTTCCTCGACTATTTCGCCAGCGCCAGGCTCGACCCGGCGGTTGCCGAGGCGGTCGTCGCGGGTATTGCCGACGGCTGCCGCCAGGCCGGCTGCGCGCTGATCGGCGGCGAGACGGCCGAGATGCCGGGCATGTACGCGCCCGGCGACTACGACCTTGCGGGGTTCGCGGTCGGCGCGGTCGAGCGCGGCGAGCAGCTCACCGGGGCCAAGGTCGCGGCGGGCGACGTGCTCCTCGGCCTCGCGTCGTCGGGGGCGCATTCGAACGGTTTCTCGCTGATCCGCCGCATCGTCGAGCGCAGCGGTCGCCCGCTCGACCGCCCCGCGCCGTTCGATATCGAGCGATTGCTCGGCGACGCGCTGCTCGAACCGACGCGCATCTATGTCCGCAGCCTGCTGCCGTCCATCCAGGCGGGCGCTATCAACGCGCTGGCGCACATCACCGGCGGCGGGCTGCTCGAAAACGTGCCGCGCGTCCTGCCCGAGGGGTTGCACGCGCGCATCGACGCGGGCGCATGGGCGCAGCCGCCGCTGTTCGCGTGGCTGCAGGCGCAGGGCCGCATCGAAGCGGGCGAGCTGGCGCGCACCTTCAATTGCGGCATCGGCATGGTGCTGTGCGTCGCGGCGGCAGAGGTCGACGCGGTCACGGCGGTGCTGACGGCGGCGGGCGAGACGGTCCACGTCATCGGCGCGGTGCTGGCGGGGCCGCGCGGCTGCACCGTCTTCGGTGCGCCCGAAACCTGGGCCAACCACGACGCGTGGGAGGCGACGCATCTTGCCTGAGCGGGGGGCAACCGAGCGAGCGCGCGTCGGCGTGCTGATCTCGGGCCGCGGCTCGAACATGGCGGCGCTGCTCTACGCCTCGCGCGCGACCGACTGCCCCTATGAGATCGTCCTCGTCGCGTCGAATGTCCCCGACGCGCCGGGGCTCGCACTGGCGGCGGGCGAAGGCGTCGCAACCTTCGCGCACGATCACAAAGGCATGACGCGCGCCGCCTTCGACGCGCTGCTCGACGCCGAACTCGACCGCGCGGGCGTCGGCCATGTCGCGCTGGCGGGCTATATGCGGCTGCTATCGGAGACCTTCGTCGCCAAGTGGCAGGGGCGCATGGTCAACATCCACCCGTCGCTGCTGCCGCTCCACAAGGGCCTGCAGGTCCATGAAGCCGTGCTCGCAGCAGACGAGGCGGTCAGCGGCTGCACCGTCCACCTCGTCACCCCCGAACTCGACGATGGGCCGATCCTCGGCCAGACGCGCGTCGCGGTGCTGCCCGGCGACACAACCGACAGCCTTGCGGCGCGCATCCTGATCGCCGAGCACCAGCTCTACCCGCGCGTCCTCGCCGCGCTGGTCAGCGACGCGACGCGCCCGGAAGCGCTGCTCGACCGCGTCCGCGCGCTGGCGCTGGCGCTGCCGGCGGCCGAGGAAAGGCTCAGCCACGGTAGCCCCGGCTTCTTCGTGCGCGGCGGCAAGTTCTTCGCCTATTTCAGCGCCAATCACCACGGCGACGGCATCACCGCGCTGCTCGTCAAGGCCAGCGGGGTCGAAGAGCAGGCGATGCTCATCGACCGCGACCCCGAGCTTTATTTTCGCCCAGCTTATTTCGGGCCGTCGGGGTGGATCGGCATCCGCCTCGATGGCAGCGCGGTCGACTGGCCGCATATCGGGGACTGGCTGGCGCGCAGCTGGCGGGCGAGCGCGCCGAAGCGGTTGGCGATGCTGCCCGTCTAAAGCCCCTCGCCGCCGACCCAGTGCGCCTGTGCAAGACGGCGCGCCACCGTCCACACCTGCGTGCGGATGTCGGGGACCGCGACGATCTCCCAGAACGCACCGCGCGTCATCGGGCCGAGGCCGAACAGGCGCGGATGAGATTGGCCGTCGGCGCCGATCAGCCGCGACTGGCTGTCGACATCGAGGCCCAGCCGATTGGCGTCGGCGCGCGCGTGGCCGTCGGCGATCAGGCCGCGCAACAACGGCTCGGTTGAGCGCGCGAGGTCGCCCTGCGGGCCGGTGCAGTTGACGATGCGGCGGGCGTGCAGGGTCTGCGTTGCATCCGCCCCGCGCGGTCGCCACGTCACGTCGGCCCCGCTGCCCGCCGCGACGAACGCCGACGGCTTGCCACCGACGATGCTCAACTGACCGCGTACGACCATGTCGTCGATCTTCGCCGCGACGGCGGGCGCGAGGCGGTGGCGGTGGACGTCCCACCACGGGCGCAGGTGGCGCAGGAAGCGCTCGCGCTCGGGGACGCTCGCCGACAGCCACAGGCCTTGCGTGAAGGGCCGCAGCTCGTCGACCGCCGCCCGCCAGCCCAGCGTGGCCGCGCGCGCACGGACCTCGCGCAGCAGCGCCGAGGCTACGCTCGTCGGCTTCTCGTTACGGTCGCCGGGCGGCCCTGCGGCCACGTGCGGGCGCGGCAGCAGGCCCCGGCGGCTCATCGCGACGATGCGCCCCGCAAACCCCGCCGCGTCGAGCGACAGCGCCACGTCGACCATCGTCAGCCCGGTGCCGATGAGCAGGACGCTATCGTCGGCGCTCAGCCCCTCGACGACACGCGCGTCCCACGGGTCGTGCGCGTACACGTCGCCGGGGAGTGCGTCGGGGTCGAGCCCCGGCGGCGCGTGCGGCGGCAGGTTGCCGACCGCGACGACGAGCGCATCGAAACGCTCGGCCGGGCGGCCTTCGAACCGCAATGTCACGCCATCGTCGTCGATGTCGGCCCCGACGACCTCGTCGCGCACCAGCGTCAGCCGATCCCCGGCGCGCGCGCTCGACCGGTCGAGGAGTTCGCCGAGATACTGGCCATAGTCCTTGCGCCGCGCGAAATCCGCTGCGCCGCCCAACCCCTGCGCGGTGCACCACTCGGCGAAATGCAGCGGACGGTCGCTGAGCGCGCTCATGTTGCCGGCGCGGACGTTGAGCAGGTGCGACGGGTGCGGCGCGCTGTACGCCGTGCCGCGCCCGAATACCGGACGCCGCTCGATCAGCGTCGCCTGCGGCCCCGCATGGCGCAGGATGTTGATGGCGAGCAGCGAGCCCGAGAAGCCTGCGCCGACGATGGCGACCGATTTGTAGATCATCCGAAGAGTTTGTCGACGCGCACGATGTCCTTGACGGTTCGCGTGTGGACCTGGGCATAGATCTTCCACCCTGCCCCGCGCCGCACGCCGATGATCGTTACGTCCTCGGTATTATGGTCGTACTCATTGCCGCCGCCGCCATAGACGACGGCGTAATTGCCGTGGAGCTGGTTGCGGACATGCGCCGACGAGTCGCCGCCGGTCGGCTGGATGTGCGTGACGCTCGGATTGGCACCGTCGATGACATAGCTGCAGCCATTGAGCAGCGTCGTGATCGCGAAGTCGCGCGCCACGCCGCCGAGGTCGTTGAGCGCAATGCCGACGTAATTGCCGTGCAGCGACGCGCTCGACACCACGGGCACGTTCATGATCGACGCCTGCGCGATCGGCGCGACGAGACCGGCCTGCATGCTGCCCGGCGGGCAGAAGGCGAAGGCGCGCTTGCCGGTGCCGCCGATCGGCCCGAACGACCGCGCCGTCCCGGTGGTACGGTTGAAGACGCTGCCGCCTGCGGGTCCAACCATGCCGAGCGCGTCGACATAGCCGCCGCTACCGAACTGGTGCTGTTGCGCGGAGAAGGTCGCGGGGATGCCCGCATAGGCCATGACGTGATGCGATTCGAGGAACTTGCGCGGGTGCGCGGCGAGCGCGATCAAGGCTTGCGCGGGTGTCATGTCGGTCTCCCCTCAGGTTGCGCCGATGGTCAGGGGTGCGTGCGCCAGTCTCGGCAACACATGGCGCGCGAACAGATCCGCCTCCGCCGCATGCGGATAGCCCGACAGGATGAACGCCTCGATGCCCATCGCCTGATAGGCCTGCAGCTTGGCGAGCACCTGGTCAGGATCGCCGACGATCGCCGCGCCGCAGCCCGAGCGCGCGCGGCCGATGCCCGTCCACAGGTTATCCTCGACATAGCCCTCGTTGCCCGCCGCTTCGCGCAGTTCGGCCTGTCGCCGCACGCCTTCGCTGGTCGCGTCGAGGCTCTTGGCGCGGATCGCGTCGCCGGTCGCGGCGTCGAGCTTCGACAACAGGCGCGTGGCGGCGGTGCGCGCCTCAGCCTCGGTGTCACGGACGACGACGTGGACGCGGTAGCCGAACTTCAGCGTCCGGCCGTAAGCGGCGGCGCGGGCGCGCATGTCGTCGAGGATCGCCTGCACCGCGGGCATGGTGTCGGGCCACATCAGATAGACGTCGGCGGCCCTCGCGGATGCATCGCGCGCATCGGGGCTGAGGCCGCCGAAATACAGCGGCGGGCACTGGCCGCTGACAGTGGTGACGCCGGGCGGATCGACCGCGAACTTGTACGCCGCGCTGTCGACCTCGGTGCGCTGCCCGCCGAGCAGCGACTTCAAGGCCAGCATGACCTCGGCGGTGCGCGTATAGCGCGGGGCCGACGCCAGCGTCTCGCCGGGGATGTCCGAAGAGATGATGTTGACCGTCAAGCGCCCGCCCGAAATCCGGTCGAGCGTCGCGATCTGCCGCGCCAGCTGCGGCGGCCACGCCTCGCCGACCCGCACCGCCATCAGCAGCCGGATACGCCGCGTCAGCACCGCGATCGCGGCGGCGAACGCGGTGGTGTCGATGCCCAGCGCATAGCCGCTCGGCAGCAGGATATTGTCGAAGCCGCCGCTTTCGGCTGCGAGCACGATGTCGCGGCAGTGCTCCCAGCTCGACTTCAGCTTGGGGTCGGGCACCCCCAGGAATTCATAATCGTCGTCACACAGCGCCGAGAACCAGCTGACCTCGCAGCCGTTCATGGCAGGTCCTCGCCGAGCGACGCGACGAGGATCGCGTACCATTCGGCGCGCGTGAAACTGACCCGAAAGGCGTCGGCGGCCTCGGCGATCCGCGCGGGCGTCTGCGTGCCGACGATGGGAATCGGGCGGCTTGGGTGGCAGGCGACCCACGCATAGGCGACGGCGGTGCGGCTGCGACCCAAGCGGTTCGCGTGCGCATCGAGCGCCGCCTTGACGCGCACGGCCTGCGCGTCGTCGGGCTTCATCCGCCCCGGCCTTGGATCGCCCTCGGCCAGCCGTCCCTGTCCCAGCGGCGACCATGCCATCACCGCGTAACCGTGCTTCATCGCGCGGTCGAACGTGCCGTCGAACAGCGGCGCGGTGGCCAGCGCCGAGAACTCGGGCTGCGTCGATGCGAGGCCGTGCTTGAGGTGCTTGGCCAGCGCGGCGGTCTGCGCGGGCGTGTGATTCGACACCCCGACGGCGGCGATCTTGCCCTCGTCGATCAGCGCGTCGAGCGTCGAGGCGACCTCGGCGGGGTGCGCCAGGAGGTCGGGACGGTGAGCCTGCCACAGGTCAAGCCGCTCGACGCCGAGCCGCTTGAGCGACGCCTCGACCGCGCTGCGCAGATACTCCATCGACGAGTCGTAGGGCACGCCCATGCGGATGCCGCCCTTCGACGCCAGCACGATGCGGTCGCGCAATCCCGGACTTGCCGCGAAGACCCGCCGGAGCAGCGCCTCGCTCGCGCCGAAGGGTTCGTCGTTGTCGGGGCCGTAGATGTCGGCGGTATCGAACAGCGTGATCCCGGCATCGAGCGCCGCCTCGCACTTCGCCTGCGCGGCCTTCACGTCGTCGCCGCCGAAGCGCCACATGCCCCACGCGAGGGGCGAAACGGTCAGCCCGGACTTGCCGAGCGGGCGCGGTCTGTTCAACAGGTATAGATCGGTCATCGGGGCTTTCTGGCACAAGGACGAAACGAATGGGAGGGACGAAACGAATGGGAGGGACGAAACGAATGGGAGGGACGATCCGTTACGGCATCATCGGCTCGGGGATGATGGGCCTCGAGCACATCGCCAACCTGCGGCTGACGCCGGGGGCGGAAATCGTCGCGCTGGCGGACCCGGTGCAGGCGTCGCTCGACCAGGCCCGCGCGGCGGTGGAAGACTCTGGCAGCGTGCCGGTGGCGACGTTCGACGACGCCGCGAGCCTTGCCGCGTCGGGGTTGTGCGATGCCGTCGTCGTCGCGTCGCCGAATTTCACCCATGCCGACGTGCTTCACCCCTTGTTTGCGGCGGGCGTCCACATCCTGTGCGAAAAACCGCTCGCGACGACCGTCGCCGATGCCAAGGCCGTCGCGCGTCACGCCGCCGCCTACGACCGCGTCTTCTGGACCGCGATGGAATATCGCTACATGCCCCCGGCGGCAGAATTCATCGCCGCAGTGCATGGCGGCGAGGTCGGCAATTTGCGGATGCTGTCGATCCGCGAACACCGCTTTCCGTTTCTGGTCAAGGTCGGCGACTGGAACCGCTTCGCCCGCAACACCGGCGGCACGATGGTCGAGAAGTGCTGCCATTTCTTCGACCTGATGCGGCTGATCGTCCGCGCCGAGCCGGTGCGCGTCTATTGCTCGGGAGCAATGGATGTGAACCATCGCGACGAGCGGTACGACGGCGCGACCCCCGACATCATCGACAACAGCTACACCGTGGTCGACTTCGAAGCCGTCGATGGCCGGGGGGGCGTCCGCGCGATGCTCGATCTCAGCATGTTCGCCGAAGGGGCGGAGAATCAGGAGGAGATTGCCGCCGTCGGCGATACCGCGCGGCTCGAGGTCTTCGTACCGTCGGGCGAGATCGTCCACTCCCCCCGCGTCGGCTTCCGCGCGCCCAAGGCCGCGACGCGCCGTCACGTCGCGGTCGATGCGGCGGCGCTGGCGGCGGGCCACCACCACGGCGCGAGCTTCTACAGCCACGCCGCCTTCGCACGCGCGGTGCGTGGGCAGGGGCAGGTCGAGGTCACCGCCGACGACGGGCTGATGGCTGTCGCGATGGGCGTTGCCGCCGAGATCAGCGCAGCGGAGAAGCGCGTCGTGACGATGGCGGAGGTGCTGGGGTGAAAACGGATCGTCATCCCGGCGAAAACCGGGATCCATCTCCCGAACGCAGGTGACAGGTCCCGGCTTTCGCCGGGATGACGGCTATTACCGGATCATCACACCCTAATCGTATTTCGCCTCTACGACCGGTGCCGCAGCGCGAGGCCGCTTGCGGTATGGCGCGGCCTTGGGCAACCACGGATGATCGCCGATGCGCTCCGCGACGGTCTCGACGCGCGGCGGCCTGAGCCAGATCGCCACGGCCCCCGTGCCGCCGAGCGCGGCGCGGTCGAGCTTGAGCCAGCGCGGCGCGCACCATTCGGGAATGCGGCGCGCACTGATGACGATGTCGGCCGCCGCGCACGCCGGGGCCATCGCGCCTTCTGGAATGCGGTCACGCGACAGCGTCGCGAGCAGCCGCCAGCGCCGGCCGCCCGAATCGAGGTCGGCGACGCAGGCGTCGGCGCTGCACCGCGCACCCGGCAGGTCCGCCAGCGCGACATCGGCCGTCGTCGCCGCCGTCGCGTCGCCCCACATATCGCGGATATAGTCGCCGGCGCGGTCGCGCAGCAGCGCCAGCCGCCCGTCGGGGACGAGATAGGCCGCGTGCCGCCCGTCGGCGCTGACGAGCAGGTCGGGGGGCCCTGCGAGCAGCGCCAGCCCGCAGCCCACCGCGATCGGCAGCACCCCGAGCCAGCGCGCCCGCGTCTGCCAGATGCACAGCCACAGCCCGCCCGCGATCACCGCCGCATAGGCCGCGTTGGGGAGCAGCGGCAGACGCACTACCGCGCCGGGCCAGGCCGCGACGCTGTTGGCGACGAGGATGAGCAGGTCCATCGCCTTGCCGAGTGCCCAATACACCGGCCCGGCGAGGCCGAGCGGCGCGGCCACGAGCGCGAGCAGCAGCAGCGGCATGACGACGAAGCTGGTCAGCGGAATCGCGACGAGGTTCGCCGCCACCCCGAACAGCCCGGCGCGATTGAAATGATACAGCGCCGTCGCCGCGAGCATCGCCTCCGCCACCAGCCCCGTGACGACGAGCATCAGGACGTGACGCAGCAGCCGCGCCGCCCAGCCCTGCTCGCGCACCGGATCGCCGAGCCAGCGCCCGAGGCGCGACTGATAGAGCGCGACGATGCCCGTCACTGCGGCGAACGACAGCTGGAAGCTCGGCCCGAGCAGCGCCTCGGGCCGCACCGCGAGGATCAGGAACGCGCCGCCCGCGACGAGGCGCAGCGTCAGCGCCTCGCGCCCGATGACGATGCCGACGAGGACGATCAGCGTCGCGAGGCACGAGCGCACCGTCGGCACCTCGGCCCCGGCAAGCAGGGTATAGGCGATGCCCGCCAGCGCCGCCGCGCCCGCCGCGATGCCCTTCACCGGCCAGCGCAGCGTGATCCACGGCGACAGCGTCAGCAGCCGCCGCACCGCCCACATCGTCCCGCCGATGACGATGGCGATGTGCAATCCCGAGATCGACAGCAGGTGCGCCAGTCCCGAATCGCGCATCGCCTGCGCGACCTGCGGCGGGATCAGGCCCTGGTTGCCCGTGACGAACGCGGCGGCGATGGTGCCGCTCGCGCCGGGTACGCCGCGCGTCAGCTGGGCGTCGAGGCGCGCGCGCAGGTCGGCGAGCCATGCCAGCGGTCCGGCGGGCGGCGGTGCGCGCCGGAGGATCGTCGCGTCGCCGAGCGGATAGCCCGTCGCGCCGAGCCCGGCGAACCACGCCTTGCGCGCGAAGTCATAGCCGCCCGGCACGCTCGGTCCCGCCGGCGGACCGAGCGCGACCTTGACCGCGAGACGCGCGCCGGGGACGACGTGCGCGATGGCGTCGCCCTTGGCGCTGATCCGGACGTGGCGGGGCAAGGCCGGATCGTCGGGGGCGAGAACGAAGCGAAAGCGCTCGCCGCCGCGCGTCACCTCGACGGTCTCGACGACGCCGGTGACGACACCGGTGAAGCGGTCGGCGAGCACCGGCGCGGCGACCTCCGACGACCGCCACTCGGCACGCCCCAGCCCCGCGAGGATCAGCAATCCGCCGACGACCGCGACGCGCGCCCCCTGCCCCCGCGCCGCACACCCCGCCGCCACGATCGCCAGCGCCAGCGCCGCCGCGGCGACACGCTCGTCGGCCCACGGCAGCAGGAACCACGCGGCAATGCCCAACCCGAGGCCGACGGGGAGCAGCAGCGGCAGTTGATCGCGCTCGGCCCCCAGCCACGCCTCGATGGTAGCGGGCAGGCCCTGCGCCATCGTGCCAAGGCTCGCGACGCGGGTTTGAAGCCCGTGCAGCGCCATGCTACTCGCCACCCGCTCGCCCCCTGTCCGGGGTCGAACATTGGTCAATTACAGTTCGGGTGCAATGGCGCAGAGTTCAGGCGATACGCAGGTCGTGACGCGCTTCGCGCCGTCGCCGACGGGCTTCCTCCATATCGGCGGGGCACGGACGGCGCTCTTCAACTATCTGTTCGCCAAGGCGCAGGGCGGCAGGTTCCTGCTCCGCATCGAGGATACCGACCGCGCGCGCTCGACCGACACCGCCATCGCGGCGATCCTCGACGGCATGGACTGGCTCGGCCTCGCGCCCGACGAGCCGCCCGTCTTCCAGTTCGCGCGCGCGGCGCGACATGCCGAGGTGGCGAACGCGCTGCTTGCGAGCGGCCATGCCTATCGCTGCTACGCGACGCCCGTCGAGTTGGAAGCGATGCGCGCCGAACAGCGCGCCGCGAAGCTGCCGATGCGTTACGACGGGCGCTGGCGCGACCGGACTGATACACCAGACCTGCCCTACGTCATCCGCCTGCGCGCGCCGCGCAACGGCAGCGTCACCATCGACGACCGCGTCCAGGGCGCGGTGACCGTCGCCAACGCCGAGCTGGACGATATGGTGCTGCTGCGCTCCGACGGCACGCCGACCTATATGCTCGCGGTCGTCGTCGACGACGAGGACATGGGGGTGACGCACGTCATCCGCGGCGACGACCACCTCAACAACGCCTTTCGCCAGATCGCGCTGATCCGCGCCGCAGGCTTTCGTGAGCCCGTCTACGCGCATGTCCCGCTGATCCATGGGGCCGACGGCGCGAAGCTGTCGAAGCGCCACGGTGCGCTCGGTGTCGATGCCTATCGCGACGACATGGGGATGCTCCCCGAGGCGGTCGAAAACTACCTGCTGCGCCTCGGCTGGGGCCACGGCGACGAGGAATATATGACGCGGGCGCGCGCCGTCGAGGTGTTCGATCTCGGCGGCATAGGACGCGGTCCGGCGCGTTTCGACCTCAAGAAGCTCGAGAACGTCAACGGGCACTATCTGCGCCTGGCCGACGACGCGCGACTGGTGGCGCTGGTCGAACCGCGCCTGACCAGGCTGCTCGAACGTCGCCCGACACCGGAGGAAACCGCCCGCCTGACCGCGCTGCTGGGCGAGCTCAAGCAGCGCGCGACCAACCTCGACGACCTCGCCGCGTCGGCGCTGTTCCTGTGCCGGGTGCGCCCGCTGGCGATGGACGAGAAGGCGGCGAAGCTGCTATCCTCCGCCCCGGACGGTATCCTCGCCGCCGCGCGCGATGCGCTCGGACAGGCGGCGGACTGGTCCGCGCCTGCACTCGAAGCGGCGGTCAAGGGCGTGGCCGAAGCGGCGGGGCTGGGACTGGGGAAGATCGCGCAGCCGTTGCGCGCGGCAGTCACGGGGTCGAGCGTGTCGCCCGGGCTGTTCGACGTGCTCGCCGTATTGGGACGTAACGAAACCCTCGGGCGGGTCGAAGACGCGCTCGGCAGCAATGAGGTGACGGCATGACGGCGCGGATCGATGTCGGCGGCAAGGCGCATGATTATCCGATGTTGTCGGGGACCGTCGGCCCCCAGGTCGTCGATATTCGCAAGCTTTACGCCCAGACCGGGGCGTTCACCTTCGACCCCGGCTTCACCAGCACGGCGGCGTGCGAGTCCAAGATCACCTACATCGACGGCGACATCGGCACCTTGCTATATCGCGGCTATCCGATCGACCAGCTCGCCGAGCAGTCTAGCTTTCTCGAGGTCGCGTATCTGCTGCTCAACGGCGACCTGCCGAGCCAGGCCAAGCATGACGAGTTCAAGCATCTGATCACGCGCCACACGATGATTCACGAGCAGCTGGCGCAATTCTATCGCGGCTTCCGGCGCGACGCGCACCCGATGGCGATTATGTGCGGCATCGTCGGCGCGATGGCGGCGTTCTACCACGATTCGACCGACATCCACGATCCGCAGCAGCGCGTCATCGCCGCGCACCGGCTGATCGCCAAGATGCCGACGCTGGCGGCGATGGCGTATAAATACTCGATCGGGCAGCCCTTCCTCTATCCCGACAACGCCTTGAGCTTCAGCGGCAATTTCCTGCGCATGACCTTCGGCGTGCCCGCCGAGCCCTATGTCGTCGATCCGGTGATCGAGGACGCGATGGAGAAGCTCCTCATCCTCCAGGCCGACCACGAACAGAACGCCTCGACCTCGACAGTGCGGCTGGCGGGATCGAGCGGGGCCAACCCCTTCGCGTGCATCGCGGCGGGCATCGCCTGCCTGTGGGGTCCCGCGCACGGCGGCGCGAACGAAGCGGCGCTCAACATGCTGCGCGAGATCAAGACCCCCGACCGCATCCCCGAATATATCGCACGGGCGAAGGACAAGGACGACCCGTTCCGCCTTATGGGCTTCGGCCACCGCGTCTACAAGAATTACGATCCGCGCGCCAAGGTCATGGCGGGCGTCGCCAAGCGCGTCCTCGACAAGATGGGCATTTCGGACCCGATCTTCGATGTCGCGCGCGAGTTGGAGCACATCGCGCTCAACGACCCGTATTTCATCGACAAGAAGCTTTACCCCAACGTCGACTTCTATTCGGGCGTCGTCATGTCGGCGATCGGCTTCCCGACCTCGATGTTCACGGTGTTGTTCGCGGTCAGCCGCACCGTCGGCTGGATCGCGCAATGGACCGAGATGATGGAAGACCCCGAACAGAAGATCGGCCGCCCGCGCCAGCTCTACAAGGGCGCGACCGAGCGCGACTATGTGACGTTGGGCGCGCGAGGGTAGGAGGACGGGAAGGCTTCGGTACTCAATGAGACCCTAGTCGAATAGATCGCGGCGTTACCGCCCGAAGCGGTGGCAAACTATGCGAGGGTAACGTGAACGGGTAAGGCGCGCCGCCGACCCCAGGGCCGACGGCACGCGTTTGACCTAAACTTACGCGGTCGCCGCAACCTTGCGGCGCATCGCGGTACCCGTCAGGCCGAAGCCGGCGATGAGCAGCGTCCACGTCGCGGGCTCGGGCACTGCCGGGGCACCGGCAGCGCCGAGGACAAGATTGTTGACCGTCGGCCAGAAGACGTCCGGGTTGCCTTGCACTGCCGCAACCGTCACCGTGGTGAACGCGCCGGTCGTCACAAAGCCGAGGAAGCTGCTCGTCGTCGGGCTGATCAGCGTCTGGGTGACGGTACCGCTGCCGTCGGTCGCGGTGACGATCTGGTTGGCGCTCGCGAAGTTGCCACCGATGTCGCTACCGAAGAACAATCCACCGACACCCTTCACGCCGCCGGTGAAGTTGCTGAAGATGATCGTGTCGGTGGCAAGGTTGGTCGACAGCCAATGGTCGGCGTTGGTCCCGGCCCCGAAGAAGGTGCTCGTGCTCGCCGCCGCCTGATAGCTATAGGCACCGATCGCGCGCGTCACTGGGCTGGGTGTCGGGCCCGTGATGCTGAAATTCTGGAAGGTGTCGGTGGCGGGTGCACTGACCGCCGCGTTGAACGACGCGAGCGTCGTGTAGATCGTGATCGTCGCGTTGGCCGCGCCTGCGGTGAGCAGCGCGACGGTGGCAAAAAGTCCGGAAGCAAATCGCATGAGAAGAACCCCCCTACAAAACCTTGACCGACCCGTTATTAGTGTCGGAACCGTTCCGACAATGCCGCAACAGGATGAACGAATCGTTAGCGGCGCGCTGCCGCTCTCCTCAAAATACTGGCTCGTGGATGCCGCATTCGGTCTTGTCCCAGCCGCGCCAGCGGCCTGCGCGGGGGTCTTCGCCGGGTTGGACCTGGCTGGTGCACGGGACGCAGCCGACGGAAGGGTAGCCGTGCGCCTCCAGCGGGTGGCGCGGCAGGTCGCGCGCTGCGAAATGCGCGTCGAGGTCAGCCTTGCTCCAATCGGCGAGCGCGTTGATCTTCAACCTGCCCTCGTCGATTTCGAAACGCGGCAGGCCGGTGCGCGCGCCCCAGCCCTTGCGCCCGCTCAGCCATGCGTCGAAGGGTGCGAGCGCGCGGCGCAGCGGCTCGACCTTGCGGAGGTCGCAACAGCCATCAGGATCGTAGCTCCAGCGCAGGCTGGTACGGTCCTTCTGCGCCAGCAGGTACGGATCGGGGCGGTAGACGCGCAGGTCGGTGAACCCCAGCCGCTCGGCAAGTTCGTCGCGGTAGGCGAGCGTCTCGCCGAAGATCTTCTGGGTATTGACGAAGATCACCGGCACGCTGGTATCGACCTGCGCAACAAGGTCGAGCAACACGGCGGACTCAGCCCCGAACGACGACACCGCCGCAACGCGGCCCTTGAGTTCGTCCGCCAGCAAGTCGGCGAGCATCGCCGCCGTGCCGACGCCCGCGTATTGCGCGGTCAGGCGAGCGACATCGGTCGGGGTGAATGCCGGGGCGGTGTCGATGATGTCGGGAAGGCGCGCCGCTTCAGCCATCGCGCAAGGCCCACGCCGGCACCGCGTCGTCGGCGGCCCTCTGATAGACGAAAGGGAAGCGCGCCAGCGCCTCGGCGACTCGCGCTGCGTCGAGCGGCTGGGCAGGCGCAAAGCTGTCGAAGCCGACGCGGCGCATGAAGACGATCTGGTCGAGCAGCACGTCGCCCGCCGCGCGCAACTCGCCGGTAAAGCCGCCCTCGCGGACGATACGCGCCGACGAATAGCCACGCCCGTCGCGGTACTTGGGGAACGCGATCTCGATCAGCCGCAGTCGCCCGAGGTGCGGCAGCACCAGCCGGGCATCGTCGGCGGGGTCGAGGCGCACGGCGGCGGCGTTCCTGTCGGCGAGGAAGTCCGACAACGGCACGAGCGGCCCGTCGTCGGGCGTGTCGTCGCGGAAGCGCAGGCGTGCGGGGGCGTCGTCGAGCGGCGGGGGGGCGGCGTTGGCGACGGGCGACTGATCCTGAACGTCGCTCATCGCCCGAAGTCCCAACTTTCGCTCGTCATGCTGGCGAACGCCAGCATCCACGGTGGTGCGAGGCGGCACGCCCTCGTTGCGCTCGACGCTGGATGCTGGCGTTCGCCAGCATGACGGGCTGAGGTTTGAGTTTTAACCATAGACCGCCTCCTTGAACGGCGCGTCGCCCAACCGGCGGTAGGTGTCGAGGAACCGCTCCTCCGGCCCCGAGCGGACCTCACGATACCGCTCGATGACCTTCTCGACGGCATCGACGATCCCGGCCTCGGAGAACCCCGGCCCCAGGATCTTCGCCAGCGACGCATCCTCCGCGCCCGACCCGCCGAGGCTGAGCTGGTACGCCTCCTCGCCCTTCTTATCGACGCCGAGGATGCCGATGTGGCCGGCGTGGTGATGGCCGCAGGCGTTGATGCAGCCCGAGACCTTGATCTTCAGCTCGCCGATGTCGCGCTGGCGGTCGAGGTCGGCGAAACGCTGCGCGATCTGCTGCGCGACGGGGATCGAGCGCGCATTCGCCAGCGTGCAGTAATCGAGGCCGGGGCACGCGATGATGTCGCTGACCAGATCGAGGTTGGGCGTCGCCAGCCCCGCCGCGTCCAGAACCGTCCACACCGCGTGAAGATCGGCCTTGCGGACGTGCGCGAGCACGAGGTTCTGGCTGTGCGTGACGCGCAGCTCGTCGAAGCTGTAGCGTTCGGCGAGGTCGGCGATCAGGTCCATCTGCGCCGACGAGGCATCGCCGGGGATGCCGCCGACGGGCTTGAGGCTGATCGTCGCGATGGCATAGCCCGGCTGCTTGTGCGCGTGGACGTTCTGGTCGACCCAGACGGCGAAGTCGGGATCGCTGCGGTCGAGCGTGTCGGGGGCGGCAGAGTCGTAATCGGGTTCGGCGAACATCGCGCGGATGCGGTCGACCTCGGCCTGCGGGGCATCTAGGCCGAGCGGCTCCATCGCGGCCCATTCGGCCTCGACTTGGGCGGTGAACTCCGCCGCGCCGAGCTCGTGGACGAGGATCTTGATGCGCGCCTTGTAGATGTTGTCGCGGCGCCCGTGGCGGTTGTAGACGCGCAGGATCGCCTCGCAGTAGCTCAGATATTGCGCGACGGGGATGAACTCGCGCACGACGTGTCCGATCATCGGCGTCCGCCCCATGCCGCCGCCGACCCAGACCTTGAAGCCTAAAGTATCGTCGCGCCGCACCAGCTGAAGCCCGATATCGTGGAGCTGGATCGCCGCGCGGTCGGTGTTGCTCGCGGTCACGGCGATCTTGAATTTGCGCGGCAGGAAGCTGAATTCGGGGTGGAAGCTCGACCATTGGCGCAGCAGTTCGGCGTAGGGGCGCGGGTCCGCCACCTCGTCGGCGGCCGCCCCGGCGAACTGGTCGCTGCTGATGTTGCGGATGCAATTGCCGCTGGTCTGGATGGCATGCATCTCGACCGACGCGAGGTCTGCGAGCAGGTCGGGGGCTTCGCTGAGCTTGATCCAATTGTACTGGAGGTTCTGGCGCGTCGTGAAATGCGCATAGTCGCGGTCGTACTTGCGCGCGATATGCGCAAGCATCCGCAACTGCGCCGAAGACAAGGTGCCATAGGGGACCGCGACGCGCAGCATGTAGGCGTGAAGTTGCAGGTACAGGCCGTTCATCAGCCGCAGCGGCTTGAACTGGTCTTCGGTGATCTCACCCGCCAGCCGCCGTTCGACCTGGTCGCGAAACTCGGCAACGCGCGCATCGACGAGCGCCTGGTCGTAGTGGTCGTATTTATACATGGCCGGTCTCGATCAAATCGCAAACTTCCGTCATCCCGGCGAACGCCGGGACCCATCTTCCGAACTCAGGAGATGGGTCCCGGCGTTCGCCGGGATGACGGTGGAGGATGGAAAGTGCATCACGCGCGCGCCAGATCGGGCCGGACGGTGGGGCCGAGCCCCCGGATGCGTTCGCGCGTCGTGCGCGGGCGCGGCGGCTGCCCGGCGAAGCCCTCCGCCGCGTCGATCAGCGCGGGGTCGTTGATGCGCTCCCCGGCGACGATGCGCGCCAGCAGGTCGGGGGCCTCGTCGCCGAGCGGCACGGCGTCGCGCAGATGCAGCGACCAGCCCGCGCCGTCCCACCAGACGACATCGCCGGTCAGCAGGTCGTTGCCGGTGAGAAGCTTGATCATGCGGACAGGCTTTCAGTGAAACGGGCGAGCACGTCGTCGGCGACGCCGAGCGCCGCGACCGCGCCGACGACGAGCAGCGCGGGCGATCGCACGCCTTCGCGCGCCACAGCATCGCCGAGATCGGCGAGCAAAGTCCGCATCGCTCGCGACCCCGGTAGCGTGCCGCGCTCGAGGATCACAACCGGGGTATCGGGCGCGAGGCCGTCGGCGATGAGCTTGTCGGCGATAGCCTCGGCGCTGCTGACCCCCATGTAGATGACCAGCGTCCGCCCGTGGCCCGCAAGGCCGGCCCAATTCTGCTCGGACAGGTTCTGGCACTGTCCCGCGACGAAGGTGACGCTCGACGCATGGTCGCGGTGGGTGAGGGGGATGAACGCCGCCGCCGCCGCGCCGAGCGCCGCCGAGACGCCGGGGACGACCTCGACCGCGACGCCCGCCGCGCGGCACGCCGCCACTTCCTCGCCGCCGCGCCCGAAGACGAACGGGTCGCCGCCCTTGAGGCGCACGACCACATTGCCCGCACGCGCTTCGGCGACGAGCAGCGCGCCGATGGCGTCCTGCGGCATCGTGTGCCGAGCGCGCCGCTTGGCGACCGAGATGCGCCGCGCGTGCGGCGGGGCGAGGTCGAGGACGCCCGCGTCGATCAGCCCGTCGTGGACGACGACATCCGCCGACGCGAGGGCGCGTGCGGCACGGAGCGTAAGAAGATCGGGGGCACCCGGCCCCGCTCCGACGAGCAGGACCCGCCCCGTAAAGGTGGTCATAGCAGCGCAGATGGGCGTTTGGCCTGTGTGACGAAAGCAACAAAAACTGCGTTGGTGCGAAGGTTCGATTGTCTAGCAATGCGGTAGGCTTAAGGTCGTGCGATCGGATAATCGCGCGATAGGGGCATTCCATGCAACGATTGACGGGCAAGATCGCGCTCATCACCGGAGCCGCGCGCGGCATTGGCGCGGCGATTGCGCGGCGTTTCGTCGACGAGGGCGCGATCGTCTGGGTGACCGACATCGACGACGGCGGCGCGGCGGTCGCGTCTGGGTTAGGGTCAGCGGCACGTTTCGCCCGCCTCGACGTCCGCGACGAGGATCGATGGGCTGCACTGATCGCGGAAGTGCTGGATCGCGACGCTCGTCTCGACGTTCTCGTCAACAACGCCGGCATCACGGGCTTCGAGGACCGACCTGCCGCGCACGATCCCGAGCACGCGACGCTCGCCGAATGGCACCGGGTTCATGCCGTCAACCTCGACGGCGTCTTCCTCGGCTGCAAGCACGCGATCAGGGCAATGCGCGCGAACGGCACTGGGTCGATCGTCAACATCTCGTCGCGGTCGGGCCTTGTCGGGATCCCCGCAGCGGCGGCCTATGCGTCGTCGAAAGCGGCGGTGCGCAACCACAGCAAGTCGGTGGCGCTGTATTGCGCGCAGCAGGGCCTACGGGTGCGCTGCAATTCGGTGCATCCTGCCGCCGTGCTGTCGCCGATGTGGGACACGATGCTCGATGCCGCCGACAATCGCGATGCCGCGATGTCGGCGCTCGTCAAGGACACCCCGCTCAAGCGCTTCGGCACCGTCGAGGAGGTCGCCGCGATGGTCGCGTATCTCGCGTCGGACGAATCGGCCTACGTGACGGGGTCGGAATTCACTATCGACGGCGGCTTGTTGGCGGGGTCCGCGGCCAGCCCAGGGTGACCGCTCAAAGAGCGAGCGCAAGCCCGAGGGCGTCGAGCAGTGCCGCCCGCGCGGCGCGAGCTTGCACCCAGAGTGTGGGGTCGCCGAGATCGACGGGCGCAATCGCCTCGGGCCATTGCGCGGCGACGACCGCCTCCAACTGCTCGATCTTCGCATGATCGAGCAAGAAGCGCGGGTCGACGTGCGCGGGGTCGGCGACGACGCGCAGGCGGAGGCAGGCGGGGCCGCCGCCGTTGCGCATCGACTCGCGGACCTCGACAAAGTGCACGGCGCTAATGGGCGAATTGCCCGCGACGAGCGTGTCGAGGTAGCGTGCGACGGCGGGGTTCGCCTTGACCTCGGCGGGCAGGATAAGCGCCATGCCGCCGTCGGGCAGGGTGACGAGCTGCGAGTTGAACAGGTAGCTCGAAATCGCGTCGGCGAGGCTGACTTGCGCTGCGGGGACCTCGACGATCGCCGCCTCGGGCAGGCGTTCGAGGATCGCGGCGTAGAGCGCGGGGGCGTCGGCGAAGGCGTGTTCGTGCGCGAACAGGACGGTCTCGTTGGCGACCGCGACGACGTCGTTGTGGAATGCGCCTGCGGCAATGGCGTGGGGCGACTGCTGCGCGAAGATCGTCCGCTGCGGGTCGAGGCGGGTGGTGCGTGCGACGGCTTCGGAAGCGCGACGGCTCTGGCGCGCGGGGTAGGGGCCGCCGTCTTCGCCGTAAACGAAGATTTCGATGCCCGGCGCGGCGTGGCTGCTACTCATCCGCATGTGGTTGGCCGCGCCCTCGTCGCCGAAGATCGCCGGGACCGCCCGATGCACCGTGAACGCCGGGTGGGCGAAGGCGAGCGCGAGTTGCGCGTGCGTCGCCCCGTGTTCGAGGCTGCGGTGCGCCATCCGCGACAGGTTGGCGACGACGATTTGGCAGCGCCCGTCGGCGGTGTCGGCGGCGGGGCTGACGGTCGCGGCATTGGCGGTCCACATGGCGGACGCCGACATGGCTTGCGCGAACAGGCGCGGGTCGGCGGCGTGCGCGGCGGCGCAGACTTCGTCGTCGTCGCCCGCAAAGCCGAGGCTGCGCAGCCAGCCCGTCGCGGGGCGCTCGGGCGGCACGAACAGGCCCTGCACCAGCCCGAGATCAAGGCAGGCGCGCATCTTCGCCAGCCCCTGCAGCGCGGCGGCACGCGGCCGCGACACCCCCCCGGCGTTCGACGCGCTGGCGAAATTGCCGAGGCTGAGGCCGGCATAGTTGTGCGTCGGGCCGATCAGGCCGTCGAAGTTGATTTCGCGGACGGTCACTGCGCCCTCCCCTTCAGGGGAGGGCCGAGAGACGCCGCAGGCGGCCCGGGGGTGGGGTCGGGGCCGCGCTCTGGCGCCGAGGTTTCGCCCGCCGCAGACGCCCCACCCCCGGGCCGCGCAAAGAGGCGCGTCTCTCGGCCCTCCCCTTTAGGGGAGGGCGAAGTCAGCCCCGTCGCGATGTTCCCCGCAACCCTATCCGCCTCAAGGCTCGCCACCGGAAACGCCACATAATCCGCTGCATAATACGCACTCGGGCGGTAGTTGCCGCTGAGCCCCGTCCCCCCGAACGGCGCGTTCGACGCCGCGCCGTTGGTCGGGCGGTTCCAGTTGACGACCCCCGCGCGCGTGCCCGTCCAGAAGCGCTCGTAGAGCGCCGCATCGCCGCCGATCAGCCCCGCCGACAGGCCGAAGCGCGTCGCGTTGGCCTCGGCGAGCGCGGCGTCGAAGTCGGCGATACGGATGATTTGGAGCAGCGGCCCGAAGAACTCCGCGTCCGCCCGGTCCTGCACGCGCGTCACATCGATCAGCGCCGGGGTCAGCATCGGGCGCATGTCGCGACGCGCCAGCGGGCGCAGCACCTCGCCGCCGCGCGAGATCAGGTCGGCGAAGCCCGCCTGCAAACGGTCGGCGGCGCGCCCGTCGATCACAGGCCCCATGAACGGCTGCGGATCGTCGAACGGCGCGCCGACGATGATGCGGTCGATCAGCGCGACGACGCGGTCGAGCAGCGGCTGCGCATCCGGCCCGACGATCAGCCGCCGCGCGCAGGTGCAGCGCTGCCCTGCCGACAGATACGCCGACTGGACGATCAGCGCGGCGGCAGCGTCGCGGTCGCCCTCAGGCACGTCCCAGACGACCAGCGGGTTGTTGCCGCCCATTTCGAGCGCGAGGATGCGGCTCGGGTCGTCGGCGAACTGGCGGGCCAGCGCCGCGCCGGTGTGCGGCGATCCGGTAAACAGCAGCCCGTCGATGCCCGCATCGCCCGCCAGCGCACGCCCCGTCTCGCCCACGCCCTGCACGACGTTGAGCACGCCGTCGGGCAGCCCTGCCGACTCCCAACAGTCGGCCATGAAGGCACCGACCGCTGGGGTCAGCTCGGAGGGCTTGAACACGACCGCATTGCCCGCCAGCAGCGCGGGGACGATGTGGCCGTTGGGTAGATGCGCGGGAAAGTTGTACGGCCCGAGAACGGCCAAAACACCGTGCGGCTTATGGCGCAGTGTCTGGCGCACCCCTTCGGCTTCGCCGCTGCGCGTCCCCGCGCGCTCGGCCTGCGCCATAATCGAGATATCGACCTTGGCGACGACGCTCGCGACTTCGGTCTGCGTTTCCCAATAGGGCTTGCCGGTCTCGCGCGAGATCAGGCGGGCGAACGCTTCGGCGCGGTCGCGGACGACGCCTTGGAAGGCGCGCGCGACGGCGATGCGGTCGTCGAGCGGTCGCAGCGCCCAAGCCGGGAACGCCGCGCGCGCCGCAGCGACGGCAGCGGCTGGGTCGCCGGGGGCGCCCTCCCACACGGTGTCACCGGTGCAGGGGTCGAGCGAGACGAGGTCAGAACCCGACATGCCGCACCTCGTCGCCCAGCCCGACGCGCATCGGTCCTGCCTCACCCTCGGGGAGCACCAGCCCGCCGGAGTCGTGGCCGCCGCACCAATCCGCATGCCCGATCCAGCTGCGGAAGTCGCGCAGGTGTCCCGCCGCGAGGAGCGCGCGCGGCAAGCCGTGGTGGCCCTGCACCAGCTCGCCGACCGGGGCCGCGCGGCTGTCGCGGATCGTCCGCACGCTGTCGGTCTTCGCCGTCACCGTCGGCCCGCCGTCGAAGATGTCGACATAGCCGTCGTACGCGAACCCCTCGGCCTCGAGCATCGCCAGTGCCGGGCGACCGCGCGGGTGGCACTGGCCGATCACCGCCTGCGCCGCGTCGCTGAGCAACGCGGTATAGACCGGGTGGCGCGGCATCAGGTCGGCGATGAACTGGTTGCCGTGCAAGCCGTTGAATTTGTCGGCATCCTGGAAACTCATGCCGAAGAACTTCGCCCCCAGCCCCTCCCAGAACGGCGAGCCGCCGTCGTCGCCCAAGACACCGCGCAATTCGGCGAGCAGCTTGTCGCCAAAGCGCGCGCGGTTCGCCGCGATGAACAGATAACGGCTGCGTGCCAGCAGCCGCCCCAGCCCGCCGGTGCGCAATTCGGGGTGGAGGAACAGCCCGCCGACCTCGCTCGCGCCGTCGTGGTCGGTGGTCAGGTTGAGCGTCTGGATCGCAAACGTCCGTCCCAGTTCGCGCGACACCTGCTGCAACGACCCGAGCTTGTACGAGTAGAAGGGCCAGTCGACGCCGATCCGGCTGAACACCACTGCCGTGCCGCCGATGCGCCCGGTCGACACCTGTTCGAGGACGAGGACGTAGAGTTCGTTGGCGGGCGCATCGAGGGGTGCTGCAAAGGCGTGGTCCGAGCGCTCGAGCCGCCGGGCGAGGGCGTCGCGGTCCTGCGGCAGGCTGGTGAAGCCGCCGCCGGTCATCATCGCCAGCTCGACGAAACCGTCGAGGTCGGAGGCGCGCGCCGGGCGGACATGCCAGCCCATCAGCGGACCCACCCCGACTGTGCGACGCGCATCAGCAGCAGCGCCGACAGCCGCGCGCGTTCGACGAGGCTGTCGGTGCACAGATATTCGTCCGACGAATGGATCGCACCGCCGCGCGGGCCGAGCGTGTCGACCACCGCCAGCCCCGTTGCGGCGAGGTTGTTGCCGTCGCACACCCCGCCGGTGTCGCGCCACGCGATGGGCAGCCCGAGCGCCGCGCCGCAGTCGCGCACGAGTTCGAACAGCCGCAGCTGGTTGGCGTCGAGCGGCTTGGGCGGGCGCGCGAAACCGCCGTCGAGGTCGATGCTCACGTCGTGCGCGGCGGCGACTTCTGCGATGGTCGCGGCAATCGCCTGCGTGATCGCCGCCTGCTGCTCCGCCGTCGCGGGGCGCACGTTGAAGCGCAGCACCGCGTGATCGGGGACGATGTTGTTCGGCCCGCCGCCGTCGATCTTTGCCGGATTGACCGAGACGCCGGGGTGCGTTGCCATCAGCGCAGCCAAGCGCAGCGCGAGGTCGCTCGCCGCGAGCAGTGCGTTGCGCCCCAACTCGATCTCGCGCCCGGCGTGCGCCGCCCGGCCCCGTACCACCGCGCTGAAATTGCCGCTACCCTTGCGCGCGCCCGCGAGCGTGCCGTCGGGCAGCGCCGGCTCGTAGGTCAGGCCGAGGTGGCAGCGGCGCGCGGCCTCGGCGAGCAGCGCACGCGATCCCGGCGACGACACTTCCTCGTCGCTGACGATGACGACCTCGTAGCCGAGCCGGTCGGCGAACGGCGACGTCTCGAACGCCGTCAGCGCGGCGAGCATCACCGCGATGCCGCCCTTCATGTCGGCGGTGCCGGGTCCGTTCAGCGTTGTCGTATCGAGCCAGCGGCACGTCTGGAACGGGTGGTCGACGCCGAACACGGTATCCATGTGGCCGGTGAGCAGGACACGCACGGGGGCGTCGGGGCGCACGACGAGGTGCAGGTTGCGGCCATGCTCGACCGGACGCGACACGCCGTCGGCACCGACCGCGCTGACCGGCACCGGATCGAGCAACGCGGCTTTGCCGAGGCTATCGAACGCGACGGTCAGTTGCCCCGCCATCGTCGCCAGTCCGGCGAGGTTGCGGCTGCCCGAATTAATCGCCGCCCACGCCTCGACGCGCGCCAGCATCGGCGCGGCGGCGATGCCATCGAGCGCGGCAGACTCGGTGGAAGACAGGACGACGGTCACGCGACGCGGCTTACCGCAGCCGACCCGCAACCGCCAGCGCTTCTTGTGATAAAACTATCAACAAGGAACGACTGTTCAAAGTCTTTGGGGTGGCGCGGTTGAAGGCGGCCAGCGCGCTGCGAAACCCGCAACCGACGCGCCGTCCGCCCTCTCACTCGGTACCCTGACCTGCCGCCGCGCGAGCGCGGGGGGCGTTCCCGGCGGCGACAGGCTGACCTGAGATACGGCGCGATGCGGCGCTTGGTTGCAGCCGATCAGGCGGCTTTGGCAAAATCGGGGGCGCGCTTTTCGAAGAACGCCGCGATCGCCTCGCGCACCTCGGCCGACTGGAGTTGCGCGGCGAACTGCGCGCCCTCGGCATCCATGCGCGCCCGCACGCTTTCGGGTTCGCGCTTGAGCAGCGCCTTGGCCAGCCGCACCGCCGTCGGGGCCTTCGCCGCGAGCGTCGCGGCCACCGCGCGCGCCGCCGTGTCGAGATCGGCGAGCGGAACGATGCGGTTGACCAGCCCCGCCGCGAGCGCGTCGGCGGCGCTCATCCGCTCGCCGAGCAGCACCATCGCCGCCCCCGCTGGTGGCCGATGACGCGCGGCAAGAGCAGCGACGACGCGGCCTCGGGGACCAGCCCGAGATTGACGAACGGCACCTGCAGCATCGCATCGGGGGCCGCGAGCACGATGTCGCAGTGGAGCAGCATCGTCGTCCCGATCCCGACCGCATTGCCGCGCACGGCGGCGACCAGCGGCTTCTCCGCCGCCGCGATGGCGTGCAGGAACCCGTGCACCGGGGCCTCCTCGCCGTCCTCCGGTCGCGCCGCGAGAAAATCGTGCAGGTCGTTGCCCGCCGTAAAGCTGTCGCCGGCGGCCGTGAACAGGATGACGCGCACCGCCGCATTCGCCTCGGCGGCGCGGATGCCGTCGCGGAGTGCGGCGTACATCTCGACGAGGATCGCGTTCTTCTTGCCCGGCCGGTTGAAGCGCAACTCGGCGATGCCGTCGGCGGTCGTCGCCTCAATCAGATCGGTCATGCCGGCATCCGGTGCAGCGCGCACAGCTTGTTGCCCGCCGGGTCGCGCAGATAGGCGAGGTAGAGCTTGCCGAAGCCGCCGTCACGTACGCCCGGCGGGTCCTCGCAGGTCGTGCCGCCTGCCGCGACGCCCGCGGCGTGCCACGCGTCGGCTTCCTGCGGAGACTTCATCGCGAGGCCGATGGTGCCGCCGTTGGCGAAGCACGCCGGCTCGCCGTTGATCGGCTTGGTGACGATGAAGATGCCCGTCGGCGTCATGTAGACCGCGCGGCCCTTGTCGTCGACGAACCCCGGCGCGATGCCGAGCGCGCCGAAGGTCGCGTCATAAAAGGTCTTGGCCGCCTGAACGTCGTCGGCCCCGACCATGATGTGGCTGAACATGCTGTCCTCCCGTTGCTCGGCGACAGGATGCACCGGGCGACGCGCGGCGTCGAGGGGCTAGGCCGCCAGCGCCGCCCCCATCCGCCGGATCGCCGCGACCTTCGCGTCGAACGCCGACCAGTCGTCGGCG
The DNA here is from genome assembly GCA_964246975.1 of uncultured Sphingomonadaceae bacterium. GTDB lineage: Bacteria > Pseudomonadota > Alphaproteobacteria > Sphingomonadales > Sphingomonadaceae > Glacieibacterium. The sequence continues at coordinate 15,954 of CAXTSL010000013.1, read as the reverse complement.
TCGGCGATGCGCGCCCAGATCGCCTCGATCTCGGCGATGAGCAGGGTGCAGGGTTCGGCGTCGGACCAATAGGGGTGCGTGGGCGGCGGCGCGGCGTAGGGCGCGACTGCCGCGACGAAGGGTGCGAAGGCGGGCGCGGCATAGGTCTCAGCGGCCTCGGCGTGACCGCGCAGGGCTCCGCCGCGCCAGTCGAACCAGAAGCGGTCGAGGGGCATCCGGCTCGCGGTCAGCGCCGACTCGATGCTCTGGACGAGTGCGAGGTCGCTTGCGTCGCCGCGTGGGCGCACGCCGAGTCGCGCCAGCACGCCCGCGACGAACGCCGCCTCATAGCGTTCGGGATACGCCTTGAGCGCCGGGGCGAGCGCCTCGGTCGGCGCGACGAGGCGCAGCGCCAGCGCTAGTTGATAGACGTTCCACTGCAGCGCCTCCGCCTGCCGTCCGAAGCTGTAGAGGCCGTGGTGGTCGAAATAGGCGGCGGTGAATGCCGAGTCCCATACGGGCGCAAAGCGGTAGGGCCCGTAGTCGAAGCTCTCGCCGGTTATGTTGATGTTGTCGGTGTTGAGGACGCCGTGGACGAATCCCGCCGCCATCATCTGCGCGGCCTGGGTGGCGGCGTTGGTGACGGCGTGGTCGATCAGCGCGGTGTACGGCTCGGTGCGCGGGGTGCCGGGGAAATAGTGCCGCAGGACATAGTCGGTCAGCGCTGCGATGCCACCCTCGTCCTGCAGTGCCGCCAGCCGCTGGAAGCTGCCGTAGCGGATGTGGCTATGGCTGAGCCGCACCATGACCGCCGAGCGCGTCGGCGAGGGCTCGTCGCCGCGCCACAATTCCTCGCCCGTCTCGATCAGCGAGAAAGTCCGCGACGTGTCGACGCCAAGCGCCGCGAGCATCTCGGTCGCCAGAACCTCGCGCACCCCGCCCTTGAGCGTCAGCCGCCCGTCGCCCGCGCGGCTCCACGGCGTCTGCCCCGATCCCTTGGTGCCGAAATCGAGCAGGCCACCGCTCGCGTCGAGGCACTGGCCGAACAGGAAGCCGCGCCCGTCGCCGAGGTCGGGGTTGTACACACGGAACTGATGGCCGTGATAGCGCAGCGCCAGCGGCGTTTCGAGACTGCCGGGCAGCGGCTCGAAACGCCCGAAATGGCGCAGCCACGCAGCCTCGTCGAGATCGTCGAGCCCGACCGTCGCAGCGGCACGGTCGTTCCGGAAGCGCAGGACCGCCTGCGGAAAAGCAGCCGCCGCGACGGGGTCGTAGAAACCGCCGCCGAGTTCGAGGATGGCGCGCGATGGGCGGAAGCGACCGGTCACGCCGGGGGCTGATACCCGCACGCCGCACGCACGAAGCGTACCGTCTCGGCCTCGATACGCGCGCGGGTCGCGTCGTCGGGCGCGGTCAGGATGAGTTCGATCGCGTCGCCGACGACGTGGTGGGTGAACGATGCGGTGATTCCGATGTCGATGCCGGAGATGCCACGCTTGGCAAGCGCGACGGCCATCTGGTGCTCGATCCACGTCTGGGTCGTCGCTTTCGACGCCATGTAGAAGGGTTCGCCGTCGGGGTTCTTGATCATCGCGGGCACCCCGACCTCGCATTCCGAGCCGGTGACCTGCTCCCACATCTTGTTGGTCCGGCAGAACTCGAAGACGCGTGGGATGATGATGCCGGGTTCAAGATCCTCGAGCGCATCGTCCTGCTGCATCGCCTCGATCATCGCCTCACCGTAGCGGCGACCGAGTTCGGACAGCAGGTTCTGCTTCGAGCCGAAATGATAGAAGATCGAGCCTTCGGAAACATCCGCCTCGCGCGCGATGTCGGCGGTACCGGTACTGGCGAAGCCCTTGGTGCTAAACAGCATGTTCGCCGCCGAGAGAACACGGCTGCGCGTTTCAGCCGGGTCGTAACGACGGCTGCGGGTATCGACCCGCGAGCCGACCATATGGTCGATCGCACGCGTTGCCACTGGCTTCTCTCACCTATCCCCAAGCCCGGTCTTACGCCGGAACTGAGTCGCAGTCAAAATATCTCTGGCCCGGTGGGGCATCCGAATGAACGGCGCAGGCGCGGCGCAGGTTCCGTCGCGCTACAGCGGCTTGAACGGGCTTTCGGGCTCGGGCGCACGCGCCGCATAGCGCTCGCTGAGCTTGCCGAAGGCATAGGTGCCGAGCGCCGCGCCGACCATGCCGAGCGGCCCGAAGCGTCGCAGCACCGTCGGCAAGGCGATGCCGACGAGCGTCCCGAGCGGCCCCGCACCGCGCCCGCCCAGCCGCCGCGCGACGCTGCGGCCGGCCAATCCGCTGACGATCCGTCCAAGCATCTTCGTCTCTCTTGCGCCGCCCAACGCACCGGCGCGGCACGCGGACCCGCGTTCAGATATGCGTGTTGGCCACCGCCAGCTTGACCATCTTGTCGACCATCTCCTGCAGGTCGTCCTTCTCGTAATAGGCGAGCGGCCCGAGCTTGGGCTCCTCCTTCTTCTCGGCGCGGACCTGCTCGAAGATCAGGTCGTGGAGTTCCTCCTTGACCTCCTTCTTGATCCAGTCGCGCGCCTCGGTGATTTTTTCCTTGATGAGCGGCGTGGTCAGGTTGCTGATCGACCCGAGGATCGAGTTCTTGCCGTCCTCCCAGATGCTCAGGATATCCTTCTTGGTCTGGTCGACCTGGTTGAGGATTTCCTTCTTGCCGTCGTCGACCGCTTTCGTCGCCATCCGGCCGATCGTCTCGGGCATGTTGGCGATCATCCGCCCCGCCTCCTCGGCCTGCTGACCGATCTTGGTGGCGAAGGCATGCTCCTCCTCGTACTTGCGCTGCGCGGCGGCGTTGTCGTCCTCGATCTTCTTGCGCAGCGCCTCGAGGTCGGTGCGGCCCTTGTCCTCGGTCTCCTTGGCCTTTTGCTGGAGCGCCTGCCGGTCGCTGTCGCCCGCTGATTTTAGCGTCGCGAGCGTGTCGTTGATGCGCTGAATGTCCGACGTCAGCCGGTCCATCGCCCCCTTGAGATCGCCCGAGCTGCTCGACTTCATGTCGACGACGCTGCTTTTCAGGTTGTTGAGGTCGCTGCGCAGCGCGTCGAAGCGGCTGCTGTTGTCCTGCAGGCGGCTCTTCAGATCGGAAATCTGGCTGCTGTAATCCGACAGCTTGTACGAGATGTCGGAAATCTTGCTGTTGAGCTCGGAGTAGACCGAGTCGGCGTCCATGGTGTGTCTCCCCTCAAATCGGTTTGGGCGGCATGACGGGCGGTGGTGCCGCCGCAGCATCCGGTAACGCGGCGGCAGGTGGCGCGGCGGGCAGCACGGACTCGGGTGGCGGCGGTGGCGGCGGCGGCGGACGGGTCAGCGCCAGCACGCGGTCGTAGTCGTACTTGACCGCCGCCGACCAGGGACCGGGATAATGCTCGACGGCGTAGGCGACGCGCTCGCCGTGCCGTCCTGAAAATTCGCTCGCTTCGCTGGTGCCGTCGAAGCTCGCGCTGCGCCGCGCGACATCGAGCAGGCCATCGACGCGACGCTTGAACTTTTCGGCCCAGCCCGTCCAGCTGTCGACGAAGCCGTCGTTGCTCAGATAATCGGGGCCGCCGGGGCCGACGAGGACGCGGTTGTCGGCGTTGCGCCAGTCGCGGCGCTCGGCCAGCGGCGCGCTCGCCTCGAAGCGCGTCTCGGTGCCCGCGTCGCGGCGCGCCAGCGTCAGCCGCAGCGGGTCGCCCGGCTTGCGGCCCGCCGCGTCGAAACCCTGCGATTCGGCGTACTGCCCGGCGAGCCGCGCCACCGCCATGCCCGTCGCGGTCGCGTCGAACGCCCGGCCGTCGACCGCGACCACCTCGTCCCCGACCTCGACGCCGGTGCCGCGGAACGGGCTCGTCCAGGCGACCGATTCGATCAGCAGCCGTGCCGCGTCGCCATTACGGTCGATTCGCGTCGTCAACCCGCTGGTCAGATCGCCCATCGCCCGCTCGCCCGCTGCAGTCCCGAAACGAATCTGGCGCGACGATGCGTCGCGGTCAACCCGGCGCGCAGCGGCGACGCGCATTGCGTGCATCGACATCCCCCCCGCAATGCGGCCATGGTGACGACGGCAGGGGGAGCAGGCGGTTGGGCAGCACGGCGATCGAGGCAACCGTCCCCCGCACCGCGCGTGGCGGCACGCCGTGGCACGAGCGGCTGCTTTCCGACCGCGTGCTCGCCGTCGCAGCGCTCGTGCTGCTCGCGTGCGTCGCGGTTGCGCTGCTGCGCGGCCAGGCCGACTGGCACAAGCTCCCCGCGCTGGTGTGGGCGCACCTCGCCACTATCGGCCTCGCGCTGGCGCTGACCCCGGTCATGCTGCTGCGCCGCAAGGGCGATACGCGGCACCGCGCGCTGGGCTATGTCTGGGTCGCCGCGATGTTCGGGACGGCGGCGCTGAGCTTCGGGATGCGCTACACCAATCACGGCAGCTTCAGCTTCATCCACATCATCTCGGCGTGGACGCTGCTGCAGGTGCCGCTGATCGTCGTCCGCGCGCGCCAGCACAATATCGCCAAGCACCGCCGCGCGGTGCGCGGCATGGTCGTCGGCGCGCTGTTGATCGCGGGCTTCTTCACCTTCCCGTTCGACCGGCTGCTCGGCCACTGGCTGTTCGCGCCCGCCACGACGAACCGCTCGGCGGCGATGACGCCCGCCGTCTAGATCAGCAGCCGGAACAGCGCGCCGCCATCGGCACTCGCCGCGACGCTCGCCGAACCGCCGTGCGCCACGACGACCTGCCGCGCGAAGCTGAGGCCCACCCCGGTGCCGCCGGCGCGCGTCGTGTAGAAGGGCAGGAAGACGTCGTCGCGGCGCTCGGGCGGAATGCCGGGGCCGTTGTCGGACACTTCGATCAACAGGCGGCGGTCCTGTGTCGCCGAGATCGCCAGCGACGTGCGCCGCTGCGGCGAACCGCCCTCGGCCAGACCGGCGTTGCGGACGAGGTTGAGCACGACCTGCGCGAGCAGATCGGGGTCGGCGTCGGCGACGATGTCGGGGGGCGTCACCGCGACGCGCAGCCCCGCCGCCGCGCCCGCCGGGTCGGCGGCGGCGAGGCGCGCGATGCCGTCGGCCCAGCCCGCGACCGCAAAGCGCCGCCGCCGCAGCGTCAGCGACTGCGCGAATTGCCGGTAGCTGGCGACGAAGCGCAGGATGCCGTCGGCGCGCGCCGCGAGCGTCTCGACCGCAAGCAGCGCGTCGCCGAGGCTGTCGTCGCGCCGCGCCGCCTCGCCTACGAGTTCCGCCGTGGTGCGCGCCAGCGACGTCACCGGGGTCAGCGAGTTCATGATCTCGTGGGTCAGCACGCGAACGAGGTCGGTCTGCGCGGCGAGTTCGGCCGCGCCGAATTCGCTCTGCATCGGCATCAGCGACGCGATCGTCAGGCCGCTGCCCAGCCGCTCGACGCGCGCCGTCGCCAGCACCGCGCGCTCGGCGATGCCGTCGACGACGACGCGCGTCAGGCGGCGCTCGCCCGGCGGCAGTGCCAGCGCCGCGACGAGCTCGGGCCCATAGATCGCGAAATCGTCGAGCCGGACGCCGTCATGGCGGTCGAACTGCCGCCGCGCCGCCTTGTTGAGCAACGTCACGACGCCGTCGTCGCCGAGCGTCAGCAGCGGCACCGGTGCGTCGTCGATGATCAGCGACAGGTAGCGTGCCTCCTCCGACACTGCGGCGCGCCTCGTCCGCAGTTCGCGCATCGCGTCGTCGAGGGCGGTGCCGAGAACATCGAACCCGGCACCCGACGGCGATGAAAAGGCCTGGCTGAAGTCCTCGAAACGCACCGCCTCGACGAAGCGCGCGACCTCGAAGTTGGTGCGCCGCACATAGTTCCAGAGATTGCCCAGCGCGCCAGCCGCGAGGCCGAACGCGACGAGCCGCGCGACCGCCAGCCCCGGGGTCAGGATCGCCGCGAGCAGCAGCGCGAAGCCGCCGAGCAGCACCGCCGCGCGCCACGCCAGCCCGACCTCGAAGCGCCGGTCAAAGCCCATGGTTTTCAAAGCCCATGTTTTTCCATGCGCCGGTACAGCGCGGCGCGGCTCAGCCCGAGCTCGGCGGCGGCGAGCGAGATGTTGAAATGATGCTTGCGGAGCGCGCGCTCGACGATCTGGCGCTCCTGCCGATCGAGGTTGAGGTCGCCGTCGGGCAACTCGATCGGCGGCGGCGGCGCGCCCCCGGCGGCGCGCGGCAGCGGAAAATCGTCGAGACGCAGCGTGTCGCCCTCGGCGAGGATGACCGCGCGTTCGGCGGCGTGGCGCAGCGCGCGGACATTGCCCGGCCACGCATAGGCGGTCAGCGCGGCGAGCGTCGCGGCGTCGGGCGCGCGCTCGGGCTTGCCGTATTTGCGCGCGTAGAAGCGCAGATAATGGTCGAGCAGCGCCGGGATGTCGTCGCGGCGGTCGCGCAGCGGCGGCAGCTCGATCTCGACGGTGTTGAGGCGGAACAGCAGATCCTGGCGAAACCGCGCCTCGTCCGCCAGACGGTCGGCGGACAGGTTGGTCGCGGCGACGACGCGGACGTCGATCGGCACGGCGCGGTTGCTGCCCACCGGCGTCACCAGCCGCTGCTCGAGCGCGGTGAGCAGCTTGGGCTGGAGGTGGAGCGGCAGGTTGCCGATCTCGTCGAGGAACAGCGTGCTGCCGTCGGCGGCTTGGAGGCGACCGATGCGCTCGGCGCGCGCGTCGGTGAACGCGCCCTTGGCATGGCCGAACAACTCGGCATCGAACAGCGTGTCGCTGACCGCGCCGAGATCGACCGAGACCATCGGTGCGGCGGCACGCCGCGACTGGCGGTGCAGCTCGCGCGCGACGAGTTCCTTGCCGGTGCCGTTCTCGCCGAGGATCAGCACGTTGGCCTCGGTCGGCGCGGCGCGCGCGACGAGCGACTGGACGCGGCGCATCGCCGGCGAGCGCCCCAGCAACGGCATCTCGGCGACGGGCGTGCCCAGCTCGACGCTGCGCCGCCGTTCGGTTCGCGCCTCGCGCTTCGACAGCCGCAGCGACACCGCCGTCCGCACCGTCGTCGCCAGCCGCTCGTTCGACCACGGCTTGGAGACGAAATCGGTCGCGCCGCGCTTGATCGCCTCGACCGCGACGCCCACACCGCCGTGCGCGGTGATGATGACCACCGCCATGTCGGGCTCCGCCGCCATGACGCGTGCCAGCAGCGCGAGGCCGCGCGCGCCGTCGGTCGCGCCGCGCTCGAAGTTGAGGTCGAGCAGGACGACATCGGGCTGACGCGTCGCGATGAAGGGCAGCAGCGCCTCGGGGTCGTCGAGCGCGACGATCTCCTCGAACAGATTGCGCAGCGCGAGCCGCGCCGCGAGCGCGATGTCGGGGTCGTCGTCGACGATCGCCGCCAGTCTGAAACGCGCCTCCGCCATGTCGCCCCTCCTTGCCGTGTCCATATTCGGACAGCAAGTTCCGGGCCAAGCAGGGCCGACGGGGTTGGCACGCTTCCTGCAGTGCACTGGCCATGAAGCAGGGAGGTCGTCATGCCGCGTGTTCTCGTCGCAGTCCTCGTCGGGGCGGCGATCCTCGTCCTCGGCACCGTGGTGCCGTCGCGCCCGCTGCTCGAGCTGCCGCACCTCCACGCGCACCTCGTCATTGCCGTTTCGCTCAAGTTCTGATGTCCGGAAACGAACACCTTCTGTCCGCCAGCGGACACCGCGCATGAGCGTCGTCCGTCTCGACCAGCCCGAGCCGTCCCACGTCAAGGCGGCGACGCCACGCGCCGTCAGCGGCACCGCGATGGACCGCGCGGTGCCGGTGCGGCGGCTCGACCGGCGCGTCGTGATCAGCGGCATCGCGGTCGTTGTGCTCCTGCTCGCGTTGCTGTTCTGGCGCTATGCGCCGCGCGCGGGAACGCAGGCCATCGCCGCCGACCGCGCCACGGTGTCGACGGTGACGACCGGCGTCTTCGAGGATTTCCTGCCGCTGCGCGCCCGTGCGACGCCCGCCGTCACGGTGTACCTCGATGCCGTCGAGGGCGGCCGCGTCGAGCGGCTGTTCGTCGAGGACGGCGCGACGGTGACCAAGGGGCAGCGCCTCGCCGAGCTGTCGAACGCCGACCTGCAGCTGTCGACGCTGGCACGCCAGACCGAGGTCGAGCAGCAGCTCAACAACATGCGCAGCCAGGAACTCGCGCTCGCCCAGAGCCGCCTCGCCAACGAGCGCGACATCGTTCAGGCCGATCTCGACGCCGCCAAGGCGCAGCGCCTCTTCGACACACAGAAGCCGCTGGCGGACCGGGGCTTCGTCGCGGGCAAGGTCTTCCGCGATACCGGCGACGAGCTGCGCTATCAGCAACGCCGCAGCGACGTGCTGCGCCGCGCGCAGGCGACCGAGGAGCGGCTGCAGACCAGCCAGCTCGCGCAGCTCCGCGCCGCGTCGGCATCGCTGCGCTCGAGCCTCGGCATCGCGCGCGCCAGTCTCGAGCAGCTCAACCTGCGCGCGCCGGTGTCGGGCCAGCTCACCGCCTTTTCGATCCAGCTCGGTCAGTCGATGAAGCAGGGCGAGCGCCTCGGCCAGATCGACAGTCCGGGGCGCAACAAGCTCGTCGCCGATGTCGACGAATTCTATCTCGGTCGCGTCGCCCAGGGTCAGCGCGCCAGCGTCGAGCAGGACGGCAGGACCTGGAGACTGCGCGTCGCCAAGATCTATCCGCAGGTCCGGAACGGCGTCTTCGTCGTCGATCTCGCCTTCACCGGCGGCGAGCCCGCCAATCTCCAGCGCGGCCAGACGCTGCAGGCGCGGCTGACACTCAGCGATCCCGCGCCGGCGAAGCTCATCCCCAACGGCAGCTTCTACAACGACACTGGCGGCAACTGGGTGTTCGTCGTCGCCCCCGATCGCCGCAGCGCCGGGAAGCGCAGCGTCCGGCTCGGTCGCCGCAACGCCGACTTCATCGAGGTCCTCGACGGCCTCGACGTCGGCGAACACGTGCTGACCTCGCCCTACACCGGGCTCGCCGACAAGGACCGGCTGACCCTCGACAAACCAGCGGCTTAAGGAACTTCATCATGCTGACGATGACCGGACTGTCCAAGGCCTACCGCACCGACACGCTCGAGACGACGGCGCTCGACGCGGTCGACCTCGACATCGCCGACGGGGAGTTCGTCGCGATCATGGGGCCGTCGGGGTGCGGCAAGTCGACCCTGCTCAACATCA
>CAXTSL010000013.1:0-6784 GCA_964246975.1 uncultured Sphingomonadaceae bacterium | reverse complement strand
GACGAGCGGCTCGTACCGCTTCGCCGACCGCGAGGTCGCGGGGCTGGGCGAGGCGGCGCTCGCCGACACGCGCAAGCGCTACCTCGGCTTCATCTTCCAGAGCTTCAACCTCGTCGACGAACTGTCGGTGCGCGAGAACGTCGAGCTGGCGCTGCTCTACCACGATATCCCCGCCGCGCAGCGCCGCGAGCGCGTCGACCGGGTGCTCGACAAGGTCGGCATCGGCCACCGCGCGCGGCACCGCCCGGCGCAGCTGTCGGGCGGCCAGCAACAGCGCGTCGCCGTCGCCCGCGCGCTCGTCGCCGAGCCGAAGCTGATCCTCGCCGACGAGCCGACGGGCAACCTCGACACCGCGCACGGCGAGGAGGTGATGAAGATGCTCCGCCAGCTCAATCAGGAGGGCTCGACGATCGTCATGGTGACGCACTCGCCCGCGCACGCCGACTATGCCGGCCGCGTCGTCAACATGCTCGACGGCCGCATCCTCGTCGAACGCCGCCGCGCGGCTTGAGCGACGTGACACTGCTTGCCCATCACCTGATGTTCGCCGTGCGGCAGATGGTGCGCCATCCGCTGTTCGCCGTCGTCGGCATCGGCGGCCTGGCGCTCGGCTTTGCCGGGTGCCTGATGATCCTGTCCTATGTCGGCTATGAGCGCGGCTACGATCGCTGGCTGCCCGCGCACGACCGCGTCTTCCAGGTTCAAACGATTCTGCGCGATCCCGGCCAGCCGGTGGTGCGGTCGCAGGCGAGCCCGTTCCCGGTACGCGACACGCTGATGGCGGCCTTCCCGGAAATCGAGGCGCTGAGCGTTGTGCGCGTCGGGCCGGCGCCGGTGGTACGCAACGGTGAGCCGGTGTTCCTGCAGTCGGCGACGGTCGATGAGAGCTTCTTCGCGATCTTCGACCTGCCGTTCGCTTACGGCAACGCGGCGACCGCGCTGCGCGATAACGGCAGCCGAGTGCTGACCGAAAGCGAAGCGATCAAGCAGTTCGGTACCGCCAATGTCGTTGGCCGGACGCTGACGACGGGCGCGGGCGCGGGCAAGCGCGACGTCCGCGTCGGCGGCGTGCTGCGCGATCTGCCCAAGGACAGCAGCCTCAAGCTGTCGCTGCTGGTGCGCTACGATCCGGCGACCGAGTGGCTGCCAGACGACGAGAAGAGCTGGGGCGGGATGAGCCAGTGGCATTACGTCAAGCTGCGTGTCGGTGCCGACGTATCGGCGGTTAACGCGCGGATGGCGGCATGGGAGAAGCGCGTCATGCCCGCTGCGGACGCTGCTGCAAAAGACCTGAAGCTGGTGCCGATCGCGCAGGTCCATCTCGGCGCGGCGCAGCAGGCGGCGCTGACGCCGGGTGGCGACCCGCGGACGCTCGCCACCTTCACGATCGTCGCGGCGCTGACGCTCGGCATGGCGGCAATGAACTTCGCCAATCTCGCCACCGCGCGGGCGGCCCGACGTGCCGGCGAGGTCGCGCTGCGCCGGGTGCTTGGGGCGTCGAAGGCGCAGTTGATGCAACAGATGCTGATCGAGGCGCTGGTGGTGACCGCGCTGGCGATGCTGCTGGCCTTGACCATCGTCGAGCTGGCGACGCCGTGGGTGGCGCGGGCGACCGGGGCCGAGCTGAGCGCGCGCTATTTCGGCAAGGGCGGCATGGCGCTTCCGGCGCTGCTGCTGTGGCTCGCGACGACGTGCGCCTGCGGCATCTATCCCGCCATCTACGTTGCCCGATTCCGACCTGGCGCGGCGTTGCGGGCCAATCGTGCAGCAGTCGAGACGCCCGGCAGCGCGCGGCTGCGGGCGGCGCTGGTGGTCGGGCAGTTCGCGGTGGCAGTCGGGCTGCTCGCCTGTACCTGGGTGATCGAGGCGCAGACGCACTTCATCGCCACGGCCGACCCCGGCTATCGCCGCGACGGCATGATCCAGCTCGACTCGGCGTGGCGCTTCGCCGGCGACGACAGCGAGTACCGCGCCGCCCGCCGCGCCTTGTTGGCTATTCCCGGCGTCGTCGCGTCGGGGCGGACCAACCTCGCGGTCGCCGCGACGATCCGCAGCCTGCACAGCGTGCGGGTGCCGGGCGCGACCGCCGACCTGAAGATCGGAGCGTATGCGGTCGACCCCGGCTTCTTCGCGACGATGCAGATCCCGGTTGTCGCCGGCCGGCCCCTCGGCGACCGCTTCGCGCAGGACCGGGTGATCCGGAACGACAACGGCGATGTCGACGGGCGGGCGGTGAATGTTGTCGTCAACCGCGCCGCCGTCTCGTCGGCGGGGTTCGCGGCTCCGCAAACAGCGGTCGGCAAGACAATCGGCATTTCGCTTGGGTCGGGCGCGCCGGTCGCAGCGACGATCGTCGGGGTCGTCGCCGATACCCGCATCCGCACCGCGCGGGAGGCGGTCGAGCCGATCGTCTATCTCTACGATACCTCCCGGACCAGCCAGGTTCTCGTCCGCTATGCCGGGGCGTCGCCCGCCGGGGTGATGACGGCAGTGCACCGGGTGTGGCACCAATTCGAGCCCGAGATTCCGTTCGACGGCCGCTTCGTCGAGGACATCCTCGCCGAAACCTATGTCGCCGAACGGGCGCGCGGCGCGCTGTTCGCGGGGTTCGCCGCGCTCGCGGTCGCCACTGCCTGTTTCGGGCTTTACGGCCTCGCCGCCTTCGTCACCCAGCGCCGGACGCGCGAGATCGGCCTGCGCAAGGTGCTGGGGGCGCAGGTCCGGCATATCGTCCGGCTGCTGGCGTGGCAGTTCTCAAAGCCGGTGATCCTCGCCAGCCTCGTCGCCTGGCCGGTCGCGTGGTGGGCGATGCGCGACTGGCTCGATACCTTCGATGTCCGCATTCCGCTGACGCCGGGACCGTTCCTGATGGCCGGGTTGCTGGCGCTGGCCATCGCCGTCGCCACCGTCGCGGGCCATGCGCTGCGCGTCGCGCGCCTGTCGCCCATCCACGCCCTCCGGCACGACTAGGGGAACACCGATGCTCCGCAATTATTTCACCGTCGGCTGGCGGGCGCTGGCGAAGAATCGCACCTATTCGATCATCAACATCGCGGGGCTGGCGATCGGCATGGCGGCGTGCCTGATGATCCTGCTCTTCGTGCGCTACGAGCTGAGCTACGACCGCTGGTTGCCCGGTGCGGCGGACAGCTATCAGTTCCAGACCTGGTACACCGAGAAGGAGACCGGGCGGCTGTATCCGCTGCAGATGACCGCCTATGCCTCGGAGGCGCCGCTGCGCAAGGATTTCCCGCAGGTCGCGAACAGCGTCTATGTGCTCCGTTCGACGCCGGTGTTCGTCAAGGACGGCGAGGTCAGCCCCACCAAGGATACGCTGCTCGTCACCGGCGACCTGCTCGATGTCGTCCGCCTGCCGCTGCTGCGCGGTCGTGCGAACGCGCTCGCCGCCGTCGGCAGCGCGGTGCTGACCCAAAGCGAGGCGATCAAGCGCTATGGCACCGACGATATCGTCGGGCGGACGATGACGCTGATCGCCAAAGGCGAGAAGCACGACTACCGGATCACCGGCGTGCTGCGCGACATCCCGAAGAATTCGCACATCCGCGCCGGAATCATCGCGCGTATCGACCTCGCGACGTTCATGGCGAGGGAGTCGGCGTTCCTCAAATGCTGGGGCTGCCAGTCGGGCTATGTCTATGTCAGGCTCAAGGCCGGTACCGATCCAAAAACGCTCGAAGCCGGGTTCAAGGCGTGGGAAAAGCGCAATATTCCCGACGAGAACGCGGGCGAGGCGCACTTCAACGCCGGCGACGATCAGGACTGGCACCTCGTCAACGTCCGCGATGTCCACCTCGGCACCGCCCAGGATGCGTCGATGACGCCGGGCAACGAGCCGCGCACCATCGCCACTTTTGCGATCATCGCGCTGCTCATCCTCGGCATGGCGGTGGTCAATTTCACCAACCTCGCCACCGCGCGCGCCAGCCAGCGCGCCCGCGAAGTCGCGCTCCGCAAGGTGCTCGGGGCACGGCGCGGCCAGCTCATCGGGCAGTTCGTCGGCGAATCGGTGCTCGTTGCGGCGCTGTCGATGATCGTCGCGCTGGCGCTCGTCGAGCTGCTCATCGGACCGTTCGCGGCGTTCCTCGATGCCGACCTCAAGCTGAGCTATTTCGGGGCCGACGGCATCGCGCTGCCGATGCTCGGCCTCGTGCTCGTCGTCGGCGTCGCGGGCGGGCTGTACCCGGCGTTTTTCCTGTCGCGCTTCCAGCCCGCCGCCGTCCTCAAGGCCAATCGCTCGGCCGCCGAGACGCCGGGGTCGGGGCGCCTGCGGTCGGCGCTCGTCGTCGCGCAGTTCGCGGTGTCGATCGGGCTGATCGTCTGCACCGCGGTGATCTATGCCCAGACGGTCTATGCCCGCTCGGTCGACCCCGGCTATCGGCGCGATCACATCCTCCAGGTCGACGGCATGTCGCGCTATCAGCTGCTCGCGCAGGGCGAGGCGATCGTCCAGCAGATGCGCCGCGTCCCCGGTGTCGTGTCGGTCGGCCGCACCGACATCGGCGTCGCCACCGACAACAACAGCAATACCGGCGTCATCGTGCCGGGACGCACCGACCCCGTCACCATCGGCCAATACCGCATCGACGGCGGCTTTTTCCAGACGATGGGCATCAAGCTGGTCGCCGGACGCCTGTTCGACGAGCGCCGACCGCTGGACGACATGACGCTGCCCTTCCCGACCGATCTGGCGGCCGAAAAGGCGCTCGCGGCGCGCGGTGCGAACGTCGTGATCAACGAACTCGCGGCGCGCAAGCTGGGCTTCAAAACGCCCGCCGAGGCGATCGGCAGGCAGGTCAAGGCGGCGCTCGTCGACAACGCCCTCGGGCTCGTGCCGATCACCATCATCGGTGTCGTTCAGGACTCACGCTTCCGGTCGATCCGCGACCCGCTCGACCCGATCATGTTCCAGCACGTCACCGCCGCGCCCTCGACGATGGTCATCCGCTACCGGGGCGATCCCGCCGCAGCCTATGCCGGCGTCGAGCGCGCGTGGAAGCGGATCACCCGCGACGTGCCCTTCGAAGCCCGGTTCAGCGACGACATCATCCGCGAGCTTTACAAGGCCGAAGCCGCGCGCGCCCAGATCTTCGCCGCCTTCGCCGGGCTGGCGGTGGTCGTCGGCTGCCTCGGGCTGTTCGGGCTCGCGGCCTTCACCGCCGAGCGCCGGACCAAGGAGATCGGCGTCCGCAAGGTGCTCGGCGCGCGGACCCGCGACATCGTCCGCCTGCTCGTCTGGCAGTTCAGCCGCCCGGTGGTGCTCGCCAACCTCGTTGCGTGGCCGGTGGCGTGGTGGCTGATGCGCGACTGGCTCAACGGCTTCGACGATCGCATCGCGCTGTCGCTGCTGCCGTTCCTTGCGGCGGGGGGCTTGGCGCTGCTGATCGCGGTGGTCACCGTCGCGGGCCATGCGGTGCGCGTCGCGCGCGCCAACCCGATCCACGCGCTGCGCTACGAATAGGGGGAGGCGACACGCCGCGCTGGCATCGCGCGCGCAACGCCCTATCTTCGTGAGCATGCAGGACATCCGCGTCACCATCGCCGCCGAGGTGCACAAACTCGTCGGGTCGCGCGGCGACGACAAGGCGCTGGTCCGTGCGCCCGGCGAGGCGGGGCTGGTCGCGCCCGACTCGATCGCTTGGAAGGTCCACGGCGACTTCTCGACGATGATGATCGGCGGCGTCGCGGCGCTGCTGATGCAGATGCTCCACCCCGCCGCGCTGGCCGGCGTTTGGGATCATTCGAACTTTCGTACCGACATGCCGGGCCGCCTGCGCCGCACCGCGCAGTTCATGGCGGCGACGACCTTCGGCTCGGAAGAACAGGCGCTCGGCATGATCGGGCGGATCAATCGCATCCACGACCGCGTCAGCGGCACGCTCCCCGACGGCACGGCCTATGCCGCCAACGATGCCGCGACGCTGGCGTGGGTGCATGTCGCGGGTGCCGACAGCTTCCTGCGCGCGTATGTCCGCTACCGCGACCCGTGGTTGAGCGGGGCCGCGCAGGACCGCTATTTCGCCGAGACCGCCGTCATCGCGCACCACCTCGGCGCGGGCGAGGTGCCCGTCACGCGGCGCGGTGTCGCGACGTATTTGCGCCGCCTTCGCCCGGCGTTGCGCTCCGACGCGCGCACCCGCGAAGTCACGCGCGTCATCCTCGCCAGCGCGCCGCCGTCGCCCGCGCTCGCCCCCGTCGCGGGGCTGATGATGCAGGCTGGCATCGACCTGCTGCCAGGCTGGGCCGCCGACCTCCACGGCCTGCGCGTGCCGCTGCACCGCCGCCCGCTGGTGCGCGCCGGGGCGGGCGGCATCGGCAGCGTCCTGCGCTGGGCACTGACGGACGCGCGGCGACGGCGCGCGACGGCGGCATAGGGCCGGCGCAGGCGAGTCCCGCCCCGCCCCCCGTAACCTTGCGCTCCGGCTCTACAAGCCCGGCCCCCTGACCTATGCGTCCGGCCCCGTCATCGCCTCGGCGCGCACGACCTCGCGAAACCGCGCCTCGCCGATCAGGCCGAGCGCGAGCGCCGCTTCGAGCAACGATGTGCCCTCGTGGTGGGCGTGCTTGGCGATCTTCGCGGCGTTGTCGTAACCGATCTCGGGGGCGAGCGCGGTGACCAGCATCAGCGACCGCTCGACGAGGTCGGCGATGCGCGCCCGGTTCGGCTCCATGCCTGCGACGCAACGGTCGGAGAAGCTCAGCGCCGCGTCCGCCAGCAGGCGGATCGACTGGAGGACGTTGTACGCGATCACCGGCTTGAAGACGT
>CAXTSL010000012.1:0-45106 GCA_964246975.1 uncultured Sphingomonadaceae bacterium | reverse complement strand
GCTGGTCGCCGCCTATCCGTTCATGAAGCGCATCACCTGGTGGCCGCAGGCGTGGCTCGGTCTGACCTTCAACTGGGGTGTGCCGGTGGCGTGGGTGGCGGTCGCGCCCGCGTCGTGGGGGCTCGCGGCGCTTTACGCAGCGGGCCTCGCGTGGACGCTGGGATACGACACGATCTACGCGCTGCAGGACATCGAGGACGATGCGCTGGCGGGGATCAAGTCGAGCGCGCGGGCGCTGGGCAGCGGCGCGCGGGCCGGGGTGGCGGTGTTCTACGCGGCGACAGTCGGATTGCTGGGAGCGGCCATCTGGCTGCGCTTCCCCGAACCCCTCGCCCTCCTAGCCCTCATCCCCGCCACGGTCCACCTCGCATGGCAGGCCGCCTCGCTCGGCGACCGCACCCCGGCGAACGCACTCCGCCTGTTCCGCAGCAACCGCGAGGCGGGGCTACTCATGTTCGCAGGGCTGGCGGCGGTGGGGCTGGCCTGATCGGCCTTCCGGGCGCGGGGATGACACGCGCGCTGCCCTCCCCTACATCGCCGCGATGCTCACAGTTGACGCCGCGCTCGACCGCCTGACTTATGCCCTTGGGGAGGCGCGCAAGGGCGGGGCGACCGCCGCCGATGCGGTCTATGTCGGCGATGCCTCGACCTCAGTCAGCGTGCGCCTCGGCGCGCTCGAGGACATCGGGCGGTCGGAGGGCGAGGAGGTGGGCTTACGCGTTTTCGTCGGCCAGCAGGTCGCCAGCGTCTCGACCTCGGACCTGTCGCCTGCGGGCCTCGCGCTCGTCGTCGAGCGCGCGCTGGCGATGGCGCGCGAGGCGAGCGCCGACGAATGGGCGGGACTCGCGCCCGAAGCGCTGCTGATGCAGGGGGCGGCCCCCGACCTCGATCTCGACGACGACGGCGACCCGGCGGCGGAGACGCTGAAGGCCGCCGCGCTCGCCGCCGAGGATGCGGCGCGCGGCATCGACGGCGTCACCAATTCCGAAGGCGGCGGTGCCAGCGCGGGGCGCGCCGTCATGGCGCTGGCGACCTCGGGGGGCTTCGCGCAAGGCTATCGCGGCACCAGCTACGGCGTCTCGGCGAGCGTCATCGCGGGTGCGGGCGACGCGATGCAGCGCGACTATGCCTATCACAGCGCGCGCTACCACGCCGACCTCGAAGCGTCCGACTCGATCGGGCGGCGCGCGGGCGAGCGCGCGGTCAAGCGGCTCAACCCGCTGAAGCTCGAGACGCAGGCACTGCCGGTGGTCTTCGACCCGCGCGTCGGGACCAGCCTGCTCGGCCATCTGCTCGGCGCGATCACCGGCAGCAGCATTGCCCGCAAGACCAGCTTCCTGCTTGACGCGCTGGGGCAGCAGATCTTCGCCGCCGGCATCGACATTCTCGACGATCCGCATCGCATCCGGGGGATGCGCTCGCGGCCCTTCGACGGCGAGGGGCTGGCGACGACGGCGACGCACATCATCCAGGGCGGCGTGCTGACGCAGTGGCTGATGGACTCGTCCGCCGCGCGCCAGCTCGGGCTTGCGCCGACGGGGCATGCGGTGCGCGGCACGTCGGGGCCGCCGGGGGCGGGGCCGGCGAACCTGCACCTCGCAGCAGGCAAGGTATCGCCCGCCGAACTGATGCGCGACATCAAGCGCGGGTTGTACGTCACCGAGCTGATCGGCATGGGGGTCAACGGCCTTACCGGCGATTATAGTCGCGGCGCGAGCGGCTTCCTGATCGAGGACGGCGAACTCGGGATGGCGGTCGCCGAGGTCACCATCGCGGGCAATCTCAAGGATATGTTCCGCAACCTGACCGCCGCCGACGACCTGGTGTTCCGTCACGCGACCAATGTGCCGACGTTGCGCGTCGAGGGCATGACGCTTGCCGGTGCCTGAGCGGGCACCCACCGACGACAGCGACCTCGCGCTGCTCGAGCGGGCGACGCGCGCGGCGGGCGACATGGCGCTGGCGCGTTTCGGCACCCGCCAGGCGGTGTGGGACAAATCGCCGGGCAACCCCGTCAGCGACGCCGACCTTGCGGTCGATGCCTACCTCAAGGTCGAGCTCCTCGGCGCGCGGCCCGATTATGGCTGGCTGTCGGAGGAGACCGCCGACGATGCGCGGCGGCTAGCGTGCGCGCGCGTCTGGGTCGTCGATCCCATCGACGGCACGCGCGATTTCGTGCGCGGGCGGACGGGGTGGTGCGTCTCGGTCGCGTTGGTCGAAGACGGCGTCGCGATACTCGGCGCGCTCGCCGCCCCGGCCCGCGACCAAGTCTTCGTCGCGGCGCTCAGACAGGGCGCGACGTGCAACGGCGTAGCGCTGCGGGTCAGCGGCCTTGGCATTTTGGAAGGGGTCCGGCTGCCCATCGACCCGCCCAACCTCAAGGCGAAGTTCTGGCCGTCGCCGTGGCCCGGCAGAGCGGTCGAGAAGCCCAACAGCCTCGCGCTGCGCCTCGCTAAGGTCGCGAGCGGCGAGGCCGATGCTTGGCTCGAAGGCCGCAGCGTCAACGAATGGGACTTGGCCGCCGCCGCGCTGATCTGCGCCGAGGCGGGCGGCATCGTCACCGACCGCTTCGGTGCGGCGCTGGCCTTCAACCGGCCCGTCCCCGTCCTCCACGGCGTCGCGGCGGCGACCCCGCTGCTGCACGCCGAGGTCCGCGACCGCCTCGACCATGCGCTGCGCGCGTTTGCGGCGGCGCGGGGACGCTGAGTCAGCGCCCCGCCAGACCTTTCAGCCAACCCGTCAGGCTGAAACTCTTGTCGCCTTCCAGCTCGGCTTGGCGCGCCGCCATGCGCTCGCCAAGTTCGTCGAGGTCGACGCCCGAGGCTTTCGCCTGCTTGAACATCTCCTCCTCTTCCTCCTCGACGTGGTGCTCGATCAGTTCGCCGAGCACGGTCACCTTGGCATCGAACAGCTCCTCGTCGCCGGTCATGCCGTCGAGCTGCGCGATCAGGTCCTTGGCGGACGCATGTTCGACCACCGCCTCGTTGACCATGTCTTCCTCGATCTCGTCCTTGATCGCGGGATAGAAGATTTCTTCCTCTATGGTCGTGTGGACCTTGAGCATCTGGCTGACCTGCCGCGCGATCTCGAGCTTGCGCGCGTCGCTGGCGTCCTCGAATTCCTTGAACAGCGCCTCGACCGCGCGGTGGTCGGCCTTGAGCATCGCGATCGACGAGGGGTCGCGGCCGCGCGTCGGGGCCTTGGCAGGGGGTGCCTTCGGAGCCGCAGACCTGGGAGCGGCTTTCGATGCGGCGGCCTTCGGTGCGGCCTTGGCGGCGGCGGGCTTGCGCGCCGGAGCCGTCTTGGCTGGTGTTGCAGCCTTTGCGGTGGGCTTTTTCGCGGGGGATTTTGGTGCCTTGCTGGCCATACTGCGTCTCCTGTTGCCTACTCGGCGAGGACGCTTGCCGCACCTCTCTGTTCCGCCTGCGAATCACTCTCATTTCGGGCGCGCGCGCGGATCGATTCGGCGGTGTCGCGGCTGCCGTCCACCGACCAGCCCGGCGGCCCCGCGACGAGCATCCAGCGTTCGCGCCACGACCGCGCGCGCCAGACATCGGCGGCGATGCCCGCCCACTCGTGGAATGCCGCCCATAGCGGGTTGAAGGTCGAGAGGTTGTGGACGATGCCGTAGCGTACCGGTTCGGCATCGTCCTCGGGCTCGAACGTGCCGAACAAGCGGTCCCAGACGATGAACACGCCGGCATAGTTGCGGTCGAGATAGCGCGGGTTGGTGCCGTGATGGACGCGGTGATGCGACGGCGTGTTGAGCACCGCCTCGGCCCAGCGCGGCAGGCGGCGCACGACCTCGGTATGAATCCAGAATTGATAGACGAGATTGACCCCGACGCAGAACAGCACGAGCAGCGGTGAGAAGCCGACGAGCAGCAGCGGCAGGCGGAAAACGAAGCTGAGCGCGATGAAGCCGGTCCACGACTGCCGCAGCGCCGTGGTGAGATTATAATGCTGGCTCGAATGGTGGACGACGTGGCTTGCCCAGAACCAGCGGACGCGGTGCGCGCTGCGGTGGAAGGCGTAATAGGCGAGGTCGTCGAGGACGAAGCACAGCATCGCCGACCACCAAGCATCGGGGACATCCCACAGGCGGAACTGCCACGCCCAGACATAGGCGGCGACGACGGTCGCGCCGAAGATCGCGCCAGCCAGCGTGCTGCCGAGGCCGAGCAGCAACGAGGTCGCGCTGTCGCGCCAGTCGTAGGCACCGCGCGCGCCGAGCCGCACCGCGACCATCTCGGCGGCGACGAGCGCAACGAACGCCGGGGTGGCGAGCTGGACAGCGTTGACCATCCACGCCTGGCTCATGCGAGGCGTGCCGCCCACACTGCCGTGTCGGCCCCGAGTTCGAGCGTCGTCGCGCGCTCGCCCGGCCCGCGCGGACGCAGCGTCAGGCGCGCGCCGTCGACCACCGCCGCGACGCCGACCAGGACGCGCACCACCCAGCGGTCGCCGAGCGCCCGGACGAGCACCAACCGCCCGTCGTTGCCGCGCAGCAGCGCACCGCGTCCGCGCGCGTCGAGCACCACCTCGGCAACGCGAAAGCCCGTCAGTGCGGCATCGGCGAGGCGCGCCGCGTCGTCGGCGCTGGCGAGGTGCGGTGCTGTGCGAAAGCCGAGCGCCCAGGCGAAGCCGATGAGCACCGCGATCGCCGCGCCCGAGAGCAGGAACTCGGTCACCCGGCGCTGAGCTTGCGGAGCGCCGGGAGAAGTCCCGACACGTCGTAGCGCCCGCTCGCGGCGACGGCGACAATCGTCTCGGGATCGGCGCCACGCCGGGCCTCGGCGAGCGCCCACAAATTGGCCGAGCGCGTCCCCGAGCGGCACCACGCCAGCACCGGACCGTCACCGACCGCGAGGATCGCCGCCATCGCGTCGATCTGCGCCATGTCGAAGCCGTTGTGGTCCACGGGTATGAAATCATAGCGCAGCCCCGCCGCGTGCGCCGCCGCGCGCATCGTCTCGGCCGACGGCTGGCCGGGGGCCTCGCCGTCGGGCCGGTTGTTGACCACCGCGACGAAGCCCGCAGCGGCGGCGTGCGCGAGGTCTTCGGACGCGATCTGGCCCGCAACGCTGATCCTGTCGGTGAGGCGAACGAACATCCGGGCCTTATAGCCAGAATTTGACAAGAAACGAGGTGTCGTTGCTGCATCGTCACGGGATTTTGGCGCAGGGTGACGGCTGGGGTATGGACCGTGGCGTCGCTCGCGGCGGTTCGGGGCCGGGATGTCCAAGTCAGCGCGGCTGGTAAAGCTTCGGTCCCGGATCGCAGTCGTTACAGGGGCAGATTGAACTGCCGGGTCATCGCCGCGTCCTGCCGCGCGGCGTGCCGACATGAGCTTCTACAGCGCGGCGAGGCGTCGTGGCATGGTCCGGGTCGCGGCGACTTGAATGGTGTCGCGTGGCTGGTGCTCGAGGTCGGCCACGTCCTGCGCCCGATCATCGCGCCGCCGCATGCAACGATGTCGGTCGTGCTTGGCGCGCTCCATCATCGCTTTCCGCTCGCGGTCGGGCTTGCATCGGTACTTCGGCACCGGCCGACAGCATCGTCGTTCTGGCATTCGACAAGCTCCGCCTCGTTCGGACGGCGTTACGCCTTAAACTCTGGCCGGGATCGCCGTGCACAACGTGGCGGAACACCTGTGACCGCTTCCATGACAAGGCATTATCGGCTTTGAGTTTTTATCCGAAGCCTTTGTCTGATTGTGGATTTCCGTCGGTTGAGTGCCTCGCCGCGGCTGCGGTGTCCGAGGCCTCCGACTTGGGGGAGACGGCGCGTCTGAGCGCGCTGCATGCCTACGACATCCTCGACACCGGCCACGAAATTGCATTCGATCAACTGACGCGTGCCGCCGCCGACCTCTGCGGAGCGCCGATGGCGTTGATCAGCCTCGTCGATGACCAGCGTCAGTGGTTCAAGTCCGCGATCGGCATCGCCGCAACTGAAACGCCGCGCGACATTGCCTTTTGCAACTACGCGATTCAGCAGGACGGACTCTTCGTCGTCCGCGACGCGACGCTGGATCCGCGTTTCATGAACAACCCCCTGGTGACCGGCGATCTCGGTTTGCGCTTCTACGCCGGAGCCCCATTACGGACGCCGAGCGGGCATCGCATCGGAACGCTGTGCGTCCTCGACACCGTCGCCCGCCCCGAGGGTCTCGATGATACCCAGTCGCGCGTGCTGACTGCGCTTGCGGCGCAGGTCGTCTCGGAACTCGAATTGCGACGCCTGCTCGTCGTCGCCCGCGTGCAGGCAGCGGAATTGGAGGTCCGTGCCGCACAGCTCCGCCTGACCGTAGAGGAACAGGCCGGTCTCGCGGTGGCGCTGCAAGAGAACACCGCGCGGTACCGACACTTTTTCGAAGTGACTTGCGTCGAGTTCTGGACGGCAGACGCGAGCGGGGCGCTGACGGGCATCAACGCGCGCGCCTTCGACAGCGGTCGGTCCAGGCAAGCCCAGCGGATCCTGCGGTATGGCAAGCGCTTCGTGCATGCCGAGGACTGCGCTCGGGTCGAAGGGGCGTGGCAGGCTGCGCTGGCAACAGGCGAAGTTTTTGATAGCGAATTGCGCAAGCGTAACCGGCACGGCGACTATCGCTGGTGGCGATTGCGCGCCCACCCCGACCGTGCAGACGGGGTGATCATCGGCTGGTACGGTACCGCCGAGGACGTTCACGAGCTGCATGTCGCAGCACAGACCCTTGCCGAGAGCGAAACGCGGTTCCGCCGCATGGCAGACGACGCACCGATGTTCGTCTGGATGACCGACCCCGGCGGCGCGACATCCTTTCTGTCGGCGAACTGGTTCGAATTCACTGGCACCGGGCCCGAGGCCTTGGCGGGACGGCAATGGCTGGCATCAGTCCATCCGGACGATTTCCCCCGATTCCAGCATCACTACGAGGTCGATCGCCCCGCGCATGAACCCTATGAGATAGACTTCAGACTCAAGCACCATGACGGCAGCTGGCGCTGGATGTTTAACAGCGCGCAGCCGCGCTTTGCCGCCGATGGCGAATTCACCGGCTACATCGGCTCGGTCATCGAGATCACCGACCGCAAGGTCGCCGAGCAGGCCCTGGCGACCCTTCAGGAGCGTATTGCCAACGCCCTCGACGGCTCGGGGGTCGGCGTCTGGGAATGGAACGGCGCAACTGACACTGTGTGGCTCAGCGACAGCGCGTATGCGCTTTCGGGCGACACCGCGACGCACGTCGCGGGAATGCCGCGCGATTGGCTTGCCGCGATCCACGAGGACGACCGGTGCCTGATGAACCAGCAGTTCCGGGCCTATCTGTCCGGCACCGCGACGCACTACGAATGCGAACTCCGCGTCGCCAACCGCGACGGCAGCTGGCGCTGGGTGCTC
The DNA here is from genome assembly GCA_964246975.1 of uncultured Sphingomonadaceae bacterium. Classification (GTDB taxonomy): domain Bacteria; phylum Pseudomonadota; class Alphaproteobacteria; order Sphingomonadales; family Sphingomonadaceae; genus Glacieibacterium. The sequence goes on along the minus strand of CAXTSL010000012.1, from coordinate 37,723 downwards.
AACCGCGGTGCGCTGGTCAGCCGCGACGGGCAAGGCCGTGCCGTCAAGGCGTCCGGCACGCTCACCGATATCGATGCGCGCAAACGTGCCGAGGAGCAGCTGCGGTGGACCGTTCACCATGATGCGCTGACGGGTCTGGCAAACCGGATATTGTTCCACAGGCGCCTCGGCGAGGCGCTCGCCGATGCTGCCAAGGGCGATCCTCCGAAACGTCTCGCGGTTGCATTGCTCGATCTCGATCTGTTCAAACAGGTCAACGACCTCTACGGCCACAGCGCGGGAGACGCGTTGCTGCAAGCCATCGCCGCAAGGCTGCTCGCCTTTCAACGCCCTGGCGAAACGGCCGCGCGGCTGGGCGGCGACGAGTTCACGCTCGTCCTGCCCGACTGCGGGACCGATGCCATGGTCGAAGCGCGCCTTGCCGGCCTGCTCGCAACGCTCCGCCAGCCATTTGAATTCGAGGGGCATCTACTCGATTGCCGGGCCAGCATAGGCTTTAGCTGCTACCCGGATCATGGCGATCGTCAGAGCAGTCTGCTCAAGAATGCCGACATGGCGATGTATCGCTCGAAGGCCTTGGGGCGGGGTACGATTTCGGTCTATCAACCCAGCCTAAGCGTCGAGGTTCAGCACCGTGTCGGTATTCTCGATACCGTCCGTGCCGCCATTCGGGCGCACGCCATAGTTCCCTTTTATCAGGCGCAGCTCTCGCTTGCGACAGGTCGTGTAATCGGGTTCGAGGCCTTGTGCCGACTGCGCGACATCGATGGCACGGTGCATCTTCCCGGCTCTATCGACGACGCCTTCGAGGATGCCGATCTCGGTGTCGCGATCGGTACGTCCATGATCGAGCAGGTCATCGCCGATATCAGTTGCTGGCGCGCTGCGGGACGAGCGTTCGGTCATGTCGCGGTCAACGCCTCGGCGGTCGAATTGCGGCGCGGCGACTATGCCGACATGGTCCTCGATACGCTCGCCGCAGCCGGCGTCCCAACCACTTGCCTGCACATCGAGGTCACCGAGGGGGTGTTCCTCGGCCGCGGTGCCGAGCGGGTCGAGGAGGCCCTACAGAAACTTCACGCAGCAGGCATCCGCATCGCTCTCGACGATTTTGGCACCGGCTTCGCGTCGCTATCGCACCTCAAGCGCTTTCCGATCGATATCATCAAGATCGATCGAAGTTTCGTTCGCGATATCGAGAGCGATGGCGACGATGCCGCCATCGTCGGCGCGGTTATCGGGCTCGCGCAGAACCTCGATATGGAAGTCATCGCCGAAGGCGTCGAGACCGAAGGTCAGGCGTTGTTGCTGCGGGCCAAGGGCTGTACCTTCGTCCAGGGCTTCCACTACCATAGACCCAGTCCGGCGTCCGAGATTCCCGCGTTGATCGGCTTGCAGATCACACCGGCGTTGCTGGCGACGCGCGATTTCACGTCCGGAGCGCGACGAACGGCTACCCTGCCGCTCAGACTTGCGGCGTCGGCCCGATAACGCCGGCGGCGAATACGACCCTGAGCACGTCACTCACGCTGCCAGCGTCGAGTTTGTCCATCAGCTTGGCGCGGTAGATTTCCACGGTGCGCGGGCTGAGCCCGATGGTTCGCGCGATGGTCTTATTGGAATGACCTTCGATCAGTCCGGTCAGCACTTCGCGCTCGCGACCCGAGAGTCGCGCCAGCTTGTCCTGCGACCTCTCGATCAGGCTGCGGCTGTGCAGGGCTTCATGGAGCCGCGAGACTGCAGAGTCGAGCGCGGCCGCGAGCATGGCGATATCGAACGGCTTTTCGAGGAAGTCGATAGCCCCGTTGCGCATCGCCCGGACGGCCTGGGTAACGTCGCCGGTGCCGGTCAGAACGACGACCGGAAAGGCACCCGGGCGCCCGGCCAGTGTCTGCTGGACATCCCATCCGGTCATGCCTGGCAAGTCGAGATCGAGCAGCACCGGTCCCGATGGCCAGGGCGGTGCGGCGTTCAGAAATTCCTCGCCCGACGCAAACGTCCTCACCTCGAGATAGCCCAGAGCATCGATCCCAGCAGCGAGTGAATCGCGTACCCCCCGGTCATCGTCGACGATGTAGATCGGCGTGTCAGCCCGCATCGTCGGTCCAGGATTTGGCGGGCACAGTTTCGGACGGTGCTGCGGCGCGCGCCAAACGGTTGGCGCGCATCACCTCAGCGGTCGCCAGATCGACCAGTTCGAGCAAACGAACGGTCGGCGTATCGTTCGCTGCAGAACGGCTCAGGATCATCCGGATCGCACCAAGATAATTCGCTGCGGCTGCGAGGGGCTGGTTCAAATCGTGGAGAAATCCCGGCGAATTTTTTGCGGCATCGCGCTCGGGCTGGTCGGTCGACAATCGGGGCAGGTCTGTCACCGCAAATTTCTTGACCATGAACTCGTCATTCATCAGTGCGCGCTTTTGCACAGGTCCACAAGCCTGCGATCAAGTCTCGGCTCAGTCAAATCAAGCACATCAATTTTTTGAAGTCACCATTCAAACCGGAACTTCAACGGTTGGACGGACACCATATGCGACCAGGCTAAAACCGACGCAGCGCACAGTTTCAACAACTGTCCGACTGTGCGCCAGCCGGAGCTGTTTGCGGATACCGTGGACAAACACGTCTATCGGGATCGAAGCGGGTACGTTGGTTCCGCTGTAAAGTTGATCGATGATTAATCGGCGCGTCACGACGCGTCCGCGCCGGCGCGCCAGAAATTCGAGGAGCGCGAATTGCGACACCGTAAGTTTGAGCGGTTGCCCCGCCACTGAGGCGATCCTGCCTGACAGGTCGATGCTTAGCTCGCCGACCTCGATGGTGGGCGATTGCGGTCGCTCGGAGCGCCGGAGAATGGCGCGGATCCGTGCGACCAATTCGGGCGTCGTGAATGGCGCAGCGAGGAAGCCATCGGCTCCGGCATCGAGTGCGATACACGGAGTCCGGGCATCGTCGGCATCGGTGAGGACCAGTACCGGGAGGTGCGATCCCGAGGCGCGCAGTACGACCAATGCCGCGCAGCCAGTGGAGGTGAAATCCATGACGGCAAGGTGACAGTCGGCGACGCCGCCGCCGTCAATTCGCCCGTCAACGTTGTTCGCGGTCGAAACGGCGAACCCCGCGAGCTCGAGCGATGCGACCAGGCGCTGCGCCACGAGCGACCCGGAAACGATCAGGATTCGCGCAGCCGTGGTCGCCGGGTGCGAGACCGGGGTTTGCATCGCGGTCACACGGTCGCGGTGGGAATTTCGCGCAGAACGTAGGACTTGTCCCAGGTATCGAGGCGTACGGCAGCGAACGCCGCTGCGAATTTCGCGCGAATGTTATGGACGAAAAGGTCGATGGCTTTCGGGAATGGTTCGGGGCGCGCGCCGTAGAGTAGTTCGAGTAGCCGGGTTCGCGCCACCAGCTGCCCCTTGCGCAGCGCCAGTGATTCAACAAGGCGGTTTTCCATCGGCGTCAGGTGAATGTCGCGCGTCCCGACGCGGCAATGACGCGTCCCGATATTGAAATGCATCGAGCCGACGGAAATGTCCGAACCGGCGTGACCATTGACCCGGCGAACCGCCGCCATCAACCGTGCCAGCATCAGGTCGTCGGCGAGTGGCTGAACGACGACGTCGTCGCAACCTCGTTCGAGAAGTGCACAAACGTCCTCCACGTCCGCGCCGCGCGCGAGTGCGATCAGCGCCGTCGTCGGGCAAAGCGCCTTAAGCAGACCGACGAAGTGCAACGTTGGATGTGCTGCCGCGGTGCCGCACAATAATATGGCGTCGCAGTCGAATTCCGCCGCTGTGCGCTGCCCTTTGGCGACATCCGCCGCGACATGGACGACGTGGCCCGCCCGCGCCAGAAAGCGTTGGAGGTCGGCTTCCAACCGCGCCCCAGCGGCGATAATCAAGACTTGCATGCTCTTCCCCGTTCGACGAGCCGGACGCGTTCACCCGAGCCGCCCACCCCATTTCCTGGTTCGATCTATTCAATCGTCGCCCGGCCTCCAACTAGGGAAAAACACCTAGTTGGCGTTTAGGTCGGTTTAGCATGGCACCTACTGCCAATCGTGCAGGCGGCGTTTGACCCGTGCCAGCGCGGTTCGCTTGATCTGGCAGACGCGCGGGCCGCTGATGTTCAGCACCTGCCCGATCTCCTCGAGACTGAGCTCCTCGACGAAATAGAGTTGCAGGATCATGCCCTCGCGCGCGGGGATCGCGGCGATCGCTGCGGCGAGCGCCTGCGAACGCTTGTTCTGTTCAAGCACCTCGGACGCATCCGGTCCGGCGTCGGCGAACCAGCTGCTGTGATCCGAATAGGCGGCGTCGATCGACTCGTAGCGCAGACCCTGCGTGGCTGCGACGGCGGCCCGGTACGCGGTGACGGGGATCGCGAGCTCGGTGGCCATCTCGCCATCGCTGGGCAGTTGCCCCAACTGGGCCGACAACCGCGCTCGCGTGGTGGCAAAGTCGCGCCGGTTGCGCATCGCCTGGCGCGAAAGCGTGGCACTGCGGCGCAACTCGTCGAGCATCGCCCCCCGGATGCGGGTCGCGGCGTACGTCGTGAAGAGCGCCACGCCGCGGTCTTCGAAAACCCGCGCGGCCTCCAGGAGCGCGATCACGCCGATCTGGAAAAGGTCTTCGACCGGCATCGACGTCGAGGTGCGCACGAACACACTGCGGGCAATATAGGCGACGAGTTTGGAATGTTGCTTGACCAGCGCGCCGCTGGCGTCGGCAGGACGGACCACGAGTGGAATGGCGCGTGTGAGACTGTCGAAATTGAGCCGTGCATCCATTGAAATTCCCCGCAGAGGAGCTCGATCCGACTGACTGGTTCGAGATCGACCGAATTGGTCGATGTCGATCCGAATTGCCGTTGCTCGTATGGTGAATTGCCGTTGTAGATTTAATGTAAAGTTTGCGTACTATGCCTAGCCATTTGGAAAGTAAGTAAACAAAAACTTCCGCACATTACCAAGAAAACTGCTAGTGTGACTTCACACCACAAATGGTTTGTTCTGACGGAACCGAAACGGATTCGGATTGAAAAGGTTTTTCAATTGGCTATTGTCGCCCAATCCAACCGGTCTAGTCCGGGCTTTTTGGCAGGGAGCGGTGCTGCCAGGCATGGCCATGGATCGAGCGACGATGCCACGGATGCTTATTTTCTTCTGATCGATCCCGACACCGACTTGATCGTCGAGATCAGCGACGCGCTGCTCTACGCGATAGCGCGTCCGCGTGCCGAGCTTGTCGGCAAGACCTGGAGTCGAGTGCTCCCCGAGGCTGCCAAGCCCAAGAATATCGCCGCCTGGCGCGCGTCGGTGGCGCGGATTCGGGCCTTGCGGACCACCGACATCGCGCCCGTTCAAAGATTTCCCGTGCGCCGCTTCCGCGACGGCCGCGAAATCGTCGAACGCCGCTACTGGAGTGTTTCGAACGCCCCGGTATTCGATGACGGCGGAAAAATCGAGTTCATCGTTCACCGCCTGTTGGACGTGACCGATTTGATTGACGATTCAGCGTTGGCTGCGGCAATTCCGCCGCCTTGCCGCCAAGTGCTTCCGCTCGCGCTCGACATCGACGCGGACGAGCACGGTCTGGCTTTGCGTTCGGCGGCTGAACGCCTGTTCGAAAGCGATTCGTTGCTGGCGACCGCGTGCCGTCTCGCTCGGATCGGCGCGTGGTCGATCGACCTCCGCATCGGACTGGCGACCTGGTCGCCCTTGCTGCGAGAGATGCTGCAAATTGTGCCAGCCACACGGTCGAGCGTGGGCGCAACGCGTGCACTATTTGCGAACACCGATCCCGATTTTTTTGCAGCGGCGCTTGAGCGCTGCATCGCAGATGGTTCGGCATTCGATCTAGAGTTCGAGACGGTGACGCCGGATGGTGCGGCGCTGTATGTCCGCGCCATCGGCGAAGCGCATCGGGACACGTCGGGCGCGTTGATTGGCGTACACGGCGGAATCCAGGATATCACGGCGAGCCACAGGATTCTGCGCCGTCTGTCGCACAGCGAGCACCGACTGGGCGTTGCGCTTGACGCTGCGCAACTCGGCGAATGGTCGACGCAAGCCGGTGGTGGCGCGGCCCAAAGATCCGCAGGCTACACCCGCTGCTTCGGCTACGGCGGTCCGCTGGCCGAATGGACGACGGCAAAGTTTTTTTTCGAGCACGTGCACCCGGACGACCGCGAGCGGGTCTACGATCATCTGTGCGTCAATGGACGGCAGCATGGCAAGTACGACATCGAATATCGCGTCGTCTGGCCAGACGGAACGGTGCACTGGCTCTGGACGAAGGGCAGCTTTGCCGACGGCACCGCTGCAGGAATCGTCACCGAAGTCACCGCGCGACGGCAGTCGGAGGAGCAGTTGCGACTGCTCGAGATGAGCGTCGCGAACACTAACGATATCGTGCTGATTACCGAGACCGACGTCGCCAACGATCCCGGGCAGCGCATCGTTTTCGTCAACAAGGCCTTCGAGCTTCATACTGGCTACCGACGCGATGAAGTCATCGGTCGATCCCCACGCATGTTTCAGGGTCCACAAACCGACCGTTCCGAACTCGATCGCCTTCACGCAGCGATACACGACCGCCAGGCCGTGCGCGTTGAGATCGTTAACTACACGAAAGCGGGAACGCCGATTTGGCTGGAGCTCGACATCGTCCCGATGGTCGAGCCTGACGGGACGCAGACGCGCTTCGTGTCGGTACAGCGCGACGTCACCGAGCGACGGCGCGTGCAGGAAAGGCTCGTCGAGCAGGCCGCGCTGATCGATGCGGCAAGCGACGCCATCATCGTCCGCTCGATCGATGGCAAGGTTGAATTCTGGAATCACGGCGCCGAGCGTCTCTACGGCTGGAGTCCGGCCGAAACGCTCGGTCGGACGGTGCAATCGCTGGTCTATGATGATTTGCGCGCCTTCGACGCCGCCATCGCCACCGTGCTGGAGACAGGGAGTTGGACCGGCGAAATGACGCAGCGCGCGCGGGACGGGACGGCCTTGCAGGTCGATGGCCGATGGACCCTGGCGCGCGACGCCACCGGCGCACCGACATCGATCCTTGCGATCAACACCGATATCTCGGCACGCAAGCAAATGGAGGCACAGCTGCGGCAATCGCGGCGGCTCGAAGCCATCGGCCAATTGACCGGCGGCGTCGCGCATGATTTCAACAATCTCCTCACGGTCATTCTCGGGACCGCCGAGGTGTTGAGCACCCAGTTGCGCGCGTCGTCCGAACAACAGGAGCTGGCAGCGATGATCTGCGAAGCCGCACAACGCGGCGCCGATCTGACCCGCCGCCTGTTGGCCTTCGCGCGCCGTCAGAACCTGCAACCGAGCACGACGGATCTCAACGCGCTGATCGCGGAAGTGCATGCGCTCCTCCAGCGTTCGATCGGTGAGGATATCGGCATGACTCTCGACCTTGCGGCCGATCTGTGCCGCGCCTCGGTCGACCGTGCGGCGCTGCACGTGGCAGTCCTGAACATCTGCCTCAACGCACGCGATGCGATGCCAGGCGGCGGCACGATCACGATCGCGACGGCCAACCTCGACGTGGCCGCAGGCGACCCGGCCGGTGCCGTCCCCGGGCGCTATGCGATGATCGCCGTGAGCGATACCGGAACGGGAATATCCGCCGCCGACCTGCCCCATGTCTTCGATCCGTTCTTCACGACCAAGCCCATCGGCAAGGGGACGGGCCTGGGGCTGAGTACGGTCTACGGCTTTGTCCACCAGTCGGGCGGCTTTCTCCAGATCGCGTCGGAGCCGGGTGCGGGAACGGTCGTCCGGATATTTCTGCCCGAAGCGCGGCAGCCCGCGATCGCCGCAGACGATGCCGGCGCCGCCGCCACCTTGCCGATCGGCAGCGAACACATCCTGATCGTCGAAGACGACGAACTGGTTCGGCACCATGTCGGGAGCCAGCTCCGCAGTCTGGGCTACCAGGTTGCGGCCGTCACCAATGGGCCCGAGGCGCTGGCGCTGCTGTCAACGCCGACGCGTATCGACCTGATGTTCACCGACGTCATCATGCCCGGCGGGCTGAACGGTCGCGAACTGGCCGAGCGGGCTATGGCGTTGCGGGCGGGTCTGCGCATCCTTTACACCTCGGGATATTCCGAGAATGCGTTCACGACCGGGAGCACGTGCGGGTCTGGCGATCATTTTCTGCAGAAACCATACAGGCGTTTCGAACTCGCCAATAAAATTCGTGATGCTCTTGAATAGTGGTTAATCGTACTTATCTTGTTGTAACAGCAGGATAATGAAATAATGACGAGACGCCACATCTACGTTGTGGACGATAGTAAATTAGTTCAGCGATCGCTGACGATTTCTTTACAGACTGTCGACAATTATGCGGTGTCTTCATTTGGAACCTGCGCAGAATTTCTGCGGGCGATCGGATCGTTGCGGTCGGGTTGTGTTTTGCTCGATATTTTGCTGCCCGATTGTGACGGCATGGACTTGCTCGCGACGCTGACCCGCGATTACCCGCGGTTCGCGACAATCGTCAGCAGCGGCAAAAGTGGTGGCGATGCCATCCTGCCGCGCATGTTGTGTGCGGGTGCCGTCGATTTCCTCGCCAAGCCATTTACCGTGGACAGGCTGGCCCAAGCGATCGACCGGGGCTTCGAGCGATTGACCGGTGGTGCAGACGTCCGTCGAGCGCGATCCCGGTTGCTCGCGCTTCCCGATGTCGGCATCGATGTGCTGGTCGATCTGGCGAGCGGCATGGACGTGGGCGCAATCGCTGCGGCCAATGGTCTTAGCGATGTCGTTGTCGCCAACTCTATCGCGTCAACGATGCGAATTTTCGGGGTGACCGACCGGGTCGACCTGCTCTGTGCGGCGTTTGCTGGCGGAATCGGCACGCTGGTCCTCCCGGTCGGCGCAGGCGTTGTGCAGGGGCCTGCGCCCGCGCGCGTGTCGGCGCAGATTCGGGATGTATCGCCTTAGCGCAATACGCAGAGCGCCGTTTACCGATGACGCCGCTGCCTCGAGCAGCGCGCCTTGGTGAAAGGAAGAAGGCAATCTCCAAGCTCGCATCGTCGCCGATGCCCGAAGTCCTCGTGACGGTCTTCGACAATGGCATCGACCGGATCGACCGGATCGCCGCCGACGGCAGCCTGACCAGTATAAATGCGGCAGGCCGTTCAACGCTCGGGTACGCCGCAAAACATCAGATGACCGGGGGTGCCTGGCTGGACCTCTGGCCGGTCGCCGATCGTCCTGACATCGCCGCGCACCTCGCGCTGGCACAGGCCGGCCGCGCCACGCGCTTTACCGCATCGAGCGGCGCGGTCGCCGACCGCCGGTGGTGGGACGTGATCCTGTCGCCCGCACCCGGCGACGGACTGGTCGCGCAGGCGCGCGATGTAACCGAAACCAGGGCAGCCGAGAGCGATTTCCGCTATCGCGCCCAGCACGACGGATTGACCGGCCTGCCCAACCGCGCCGCTCTCAAGGACGAACTGACCCTGGCGATCGCGCGCGCCGATGCGACCGGGCGGACCGGGGCGGTGCTGATGCTCGATCTCGACAATTTCAAGCTCATCAACGACACGCTCGGGCATGAAATCGGCGACGTGACGCTACAGGCAGTCGCCGAAGGGTTGCGCGAGGTTATTGGCGGCATCGATATCCCGGCGCGCCTTGGCGGCGACGAATTCGCCGTCATCCTCAACGATATCGCCGATCTCGACGCCCTGCGCGTCGTCGTCGAGAAGTTGCTCAAGCGACTGGCGCGGCCCTTCGAGGCCAAGGGTCGGACGTTGACGCCGTGCGCCAGTGTCGGTGCAGCTCTGTTCCCCAAACACGGACGGACGCCCGCCGACCTGCTCAAGCATGCCGACATCGCACTCTATGCCGCGAAATCGTTCGGGCGCGGCGGCTATGTGCTGTTCGTGCCGTCGATGGGCGGACCGATCCGCCGCCGTGCCGCTGCTGCCGCCGCCGTACGCGGCGCGCTCGCCGACAACCGCGTCGATGTCTTTTACCAACCCATGCTCGATCTCGGCTCGGGCGCGCTGCTCGGCTTCGAAACCAAGCTGCAGATTACCTTGCCCGACGGACGGACGATGCCGCCCGCCGAGATCGCTTCGGTCCACGACGATGTCGATCTCGCGCAGGCGATGGGCGGTCGGGTGCTGGCGCGGATCACCGACGACGCGCGGCGCTGGCGCAACGGCGGCCTGGCGCTGTCGCGCATCGCGGTCAACGCCTGCGCCGCCGAATTCCGCACCGGCGACTATGCCGAGCGGTTTCTCGCACGCCTCGCCGAAGCGGGGCTGCCGCCCGCACTGTTCGACGTCGAAGTTGCCGAGACGGTGTTTGCCGGGCGCGGCAGCGACTATGTCGCGTCGGCGCTGAAGGTGCTCAGCGGTGCGGGGGTACGCGTCGCGCTCGACGCGTTCGGTACCGGCCCAGCGTCGCTGTCGCATCTCAAGCGGCTCCCGGTGAGCGGGGTCAAGATCGACGGTTCGTTCGTGGAGGGGGTCGAATACGATCCAGCCGATGGAGCGATCGTGCGCGCCATGATCGGCCTCGCCAACGGCTTCGGCATCGGCCTCGCGGCCGAAGGTGTCAGGACGCAGGGCCAGGCCGCGATGCTTCGCGCGCTCGGGTGCAAGGTCGGGCAGGGCGACCTGTTCGGTGCGCCAGCGCCCGCGAGTGCAATTCCGGCGATGATTGCTGCCGTGCGCCACCCCCTCGTCGATCTTGCTGCCTAACACCCGCCAACAGGAGATTTGGCCATGTCGACCTATACGCTGGTCTATGTCAGCAAAGCCAAGGGCAGCGCCCTGGGGGTCGTCGGCCCGGGCGAACTGGAAGCCATTCTCGCGACCGCACGCCGCAAGAATGCCGCGCGCGGGGTTACCGGCGCGTTGCTGTTCACCGAAGGCCGTTTCGTTCAGGCGCTCGAGGGCGAGCGCGACGAGGTGCAGGCGACCTTCGCGGCGATTTCGCTCGATCCGCGTCACGACGAGATCGACGTACTGTCGTCGCAATTCGCCGACCGCCCGCGTTTCAACGAATGGTCGATGGCGTTCGTCGGCGACACCCCGGCCCTGCGCGAGCGATTCGCCGATGCGCCGCTCGCCGCTCTCGGCCGCCGCCAGACCGGCGACGCGCTGCTCGACTTAATGCTCGATGTCGCGCGCAGTCCCGACGAAGAGTATTGAGGCGCTGCGGGACCTTATGGGTAGCAGGCGTCGGCGCGGAGCGGCGTGACGAAGCGGGTCATCCCGATATCGAGCGTCCAGCTCGCCGTGCCCGTCACCTTGTTGCCGCAGCTCGCGGTGCCGCCGCACAGCCGCCCCGAGCAGGTGAACACCGGGGCCGTACCCGGCCCGAAATAATTCGCCGACGCAAACGCCTTGGTGCTCGCCAGATCGCGACAGACCGTCGTGCGGACCGAGGCGCAGCGTGCCGCCGCCTCGACGGCGAAATGCAGGCTGGAGTTGGCGAAGAACATGATCGACATCGACATCGTCCCGATCAGCAGCATCAGGAACGCCGGGACCAGCAGCGCGAACTCGATCGCGGCGATGCCACGCCGGTCGCGCACGAAGGCGCGCAGACCCGTCATCCGACGCGCATGATGGCACTGCGCCGGATCGGCGTCTGGAGGAATGCCGCGACTCCCGCGCCGGCCATCAGCGGCTTGAAGGTGTAGGACACCGCGACGACGACATAGTCGCCAGGCATGACGAACGATTTGCCGGCTGCGGCGCAATTGGCGGGCTTGTTGTTGAGCGCGCCGACGAGCAGCAGTTTGTTGCTCGCATCGACGCAGTACCAGGCCTCGAAAGGCTGCCCGGCATCGACGGTGATCGCCGCCGCCAGCGACGTCCCGGCGACTGCGGTCGTTACCTTGGCCCCGAACCCCGGGCACGCGGTGGTGACCGGGGTCTGCGCCGCCGTGCAGCTTTGCAGGGCCACCTGGACGCCCATCTGCGCGGCGTTTTCGACCTGCATCGCCTGCCACACATAACCCCCGACATCGGCGGCGTTGAGCATCGCGGTCATCATGAAGACCGCCGCGAGCGCGAACTCGACCGCGACCACTCCCCGTGCGTCATGGAAGAAACTGCGCTTCATCCGGCCAGCGTCCCGCGGCCGGCAGCAATGCTTGTCGGCACCACGGTCAGGCCGGCCTGGTCGCATTCGACGGTCGACAGGACGAACGGTGTCGAACCCTTGAGCGAGACGCTGTTGGCGACGAGCACGGTACAACGCTTGCCGTAAGTCGCTGCGCCGACCGCACCGGTGAACACCAGATCGGCGTGCGGCATGTAGATCAGCCCCGACATCGACCAGCCGGGCGCGGTTCCGGCGCTCGGCATCTGGACGCCGACGGTGAGCGCCGGATCGGTGTAGATCGCGACGCCTGCCGCCGGGCCCTTGGTCGGCGCGGCAATGTCGATCCGACCGGTGCCCGTCGGGGTATGGGTGTAGAGCGTATTGTTGGTGCCCATGAAGATCAGCGACAGCGCCGAGCCGCTCGCGGTCTGCAACCGGAAGCCGTTGGTCGCGATTTCGCCGTTGTAGATGAGCATCAGCGCATCGGCGGGCGCGACGACAGTGACGTTGCCGGTCAGCTGGAGGTCGCCGCAGATCAGTGTCACCGACCCGAGCGACTGCGTCCCGGACCATTTGTTGCTGCTCGGCAGCGAACCGCCGACTTGCGGGTAGTTGCCGCCGCAATAGTCGCCGGGCAATTGCGAGGCGTAAGCGGCATAAGGCTCGGCGTAAGGCTTGACCGGTGCGGCCTGGATGCCGCCGCAGCCGGCATTGCTCGTCACCGCGTCGCCGTAGTCGGCGACCAGGTCGTAACCGGCAGTGCACTTGGCAGCGGTATTCGACATGACGCCGCAGTGTGCGAGATTGGCCCCCGATGCGCCGTCGGCATAAATTCCTTGCGCGGTGCCGTTGCTCGCCAGTCCGACGAGACAATAGTCATGCGCCGTCGTGCCCCGTCGCGCATAGGAGATCGCCGATAATTTGGTCGATTTGCTCCCCGCGTTGCCGAGATAACCGACGACCGCGCCGAGATAGACCGGCATCGCGGCAGCGACCGTAACGCTGTAGCAATTCGTTTCGCCCGTCGCGCACGTCGCGGCGTTCGACCCGGTGACGGTGACGCCGCCGACCCCGTCGACGAGGCCGTAGCGTGCCGTCACCGCCTTGGCCTGCGCCAGATAGCCCGAAGTGCCGTCGAGCGACGCTGCGACGACCGCCGAGTCGGCGGCATTCTGCAGGCTGCGATTCCTGAGCAGCCACAGCGAGATTTCGGTACCCAATGCGAGCGTGCCGACAAAGGCGGGCAGCGCGAAGGCCATCAGGATGCTGACCCCGCCGCTCGGATCGCGCCCGAACCTCCGCAGGCTGGCGAACAAGGTCATGCTATTTCGCCATCGCGTCGAGGATCGTCAGCGCCGCTGGGCCAAGCAACACGATGAACAGCACCGGCAGGATGAAAATCATCATCGGCACGGTCAGCAGCACGGGCAGCTTGGCGGCCTTCTCCTCCGCCGCCATCATGCGCGCGTCGCGGAACTCCGCCGACAGGATGCGCAGCGACTGGGCGATCGGCGTGCCGAAGCGTTCGGACTGGAGCATCGTCGTGACGATGCCGCGAATGCCCGGTAGCCCGGTGCGCTCGAGCAGATTCTCGAGCGCGGTACGTCGCACGGGCAGGAACGACAGCTCGGCAGCGGTGATCGAGAACTCCTCGGCGAGCGCGGCGTGGCCGCGCACCAGCTCGCGTCCGACGCGCGCGAAAGCCTCGTTGATGCTGGCACCCGATTCGACGCAGATGACGAGCAGGTCGATGCCGTCGGGCAGGCTCTTCTTGAGATCGCCCTGACGCTTGGTGATCTTGTTCTTGAGCATCACGACCGGCGCATAGAAGCCCGCCAGCGTCGCCGCGCACGCCGCCAGCCCGGCCCAGTGCTGCGGGATCGGCAGGACATGCAGGAGATGCCCGTCGAGCAGAAAGGCGATGCCGAACACCGTCGGCATCGAGACGCGCATGAACAGATATCTGGCGAGAGCGCCCTCCGCGCGAACCCCGGCCCTTGCTAGCAACAGGCGTCCGGCGGCCGCCTCCTTTGAGCTGAACAGTTTGAGGCGGTCCACGATGCGCTGGACGAGGCCCTCGGACGCCGATGCGGTCGATTGACGACGTGACACGCTGCGCAGGCGACTGCGGCGCTCCTCGGTTGCCTTCGCGGCGATGGCACTCATCCGACCGACGGCGCGGCGACGGTCGGCCCCGGCGCTGCGCACCGCGAGTGCGGTGAACAGCATGCAGCCCGCGACCGCGACGAGCAGCATCGTCTGGGAGGCGAAAACCTCCATCAGATTTCGAAGCTGACGAGCTTGGCCATGATGCCGACGCCGATGGTCAGCATCATCGCGCCGCCGGCCAGCATCACCCAGCCACGCGGGTCGCTGAACAGCGGTGCGATATAGGCCGGGTTGGTGAACGACATCAGCAGCGCGATGACGAAGGGCAGCGAACCGAGGACGCCGGCGCTGGCGCGCGCCTCGCCGGTCATCGCCTTGACCTTCATGCGCATCTGCGCGCGCTGACGCAGGATATCGGCGAGATTGCCCAGCGTCTCGCCGAGATTGCCGCCGGTCTGGATTTGCGTGGCGATGCTGATGATGAAGAAGCGCAGCTCGGCGCTGTCGATATTGCGCTCCATTTCCCACAAGGCTGCCTCGATCGACCGCCCGATGGCGAGGGCCCCGACCGCGCGGCGGAACTCGACGCCCACAGGGTCGGGCGACTCGTGCGCGATCGTCACCAGCGCCTCGGACAGCGGCAACCCGGCGCGCAGCGCGCGGACGATCAGGTCGATGGCATCGGGAAACTGCTGGGTGAACTTCGCCAACCGTCGCTTTGCCATGCGCCGCACGACCATGCGCGGCAGCACGAAGCCCAGCACCAGCGCGACGGGCAGAGGCACGACGAGGCTGTGGATCAGGACCGCGAGACCGACGAACACGGTGGCCGCGACGATCGCCATCCACGCGGCGTAACGAGCCAGCGAGATCGTGCGCCCGGTCCGCGCCAGCTGGTCGCGGATCGACGCGGCGCCCGGCAGCCAGCGTGCCAGTCGCGTGTTGGCGGCGGTCTCGAACGACGCCAGTGCCAGCGACGCGCTGCCGACGCCCATCGCCTGCGCGGCGATCGGGCGCGCGCGTTCGGCGAACGCCTCGAGCCGCTGGTTGCGGCGCGCGGCATGGCGTTCCTGCCCGAAAGACCGCCAGGCAAGAACCAGCATCGCGCCCGCCAGCACGAGGCCGAAGACCATGACCGCCAGCACCGACATCGCTACATCGCCTCGCGGAGCGGGCGTTCGAGCCCGTAATACGCCGCGCGTGGCAGGAAGTGGGGGGCAACGCCGCCGCTCTCGAAGCTGCCGCGCAGTCGCCCACGCGAATCCTCGCCCTCGTACTGATAGGTGAACAGGTCTTGGGTGGTGATGACGTCGCCCTCCATGCCCATGATCTCGGTGATGTGGGTGACACGACGGATGCCGTCGCGCATCCGGCTGATCTGAATGACCATATGGACCGCACCGACGATCTGGCTGCGCAGCCCGCGCTGCGGAATGCTGACGCCCGCGAGGCTGACCATGTTCTCGAGCCGCGTCAGCGCTTCGCGCGGGGTGTTGGCGTGGAGCGTCGACATCGAGCCGTCGTGGCCGGTATTCATCGCCTGCAGCACGTCGAGCACCTCGGCACCGCGGATTTCGCCGAGGATGATGCGGTCGGGGCGCATCCGCAGCGCATTCTTGAGCAGTTCGCGCATGCCGATGCCGCCGTTGCCCTCGAGGTTGGGCGGGCGCGTTTCGAGGCGGACGACATGCGGCTGCTGGAGCTGCAACTCGGCGGCGTCCTCGATCGTGACGGTGCGCTCCTCGGCGTCGATCATCCGGCTGAGCGCATTGAGCATCGTCGTCTTGCCCGAGCCCGTGCCGCCCGAGATCAGGATGTTGAGGCGGCAGCGCGACGCGATCTTGAGCACCGTCGCCATGGCGCGCGAGATATTGCCCGTCTCGACCATCGAATCGAGGGTGATCGACTTCTTCGAGAATTTGCGGATCGAGATCGACGGGCCGTCGATGGCAAGCGGCGGAATGACGACGTTGACGCGGCTGCCGTCCTCGAGCCTCGCGTCGCACAGCGGGTTGGTCTCGTCGATGCGGCGGCCGACGCGCGTCACCATGCGCGTCGCGATGCCGAGCACATGGGCATTGTCGCGGAAAGTAACGCCGCTCTTGCTGAGCTTGCCGCCACGCTCGACGAAGACGCTGAAGGGGCCGTTGACCATGATGTCGGTGACGCTGTCGTCGGCCAGCAGCGGCTCGAGCGGGCCGAGCCCGAGCATGTCGGCGACGAGCAGCGCCACGAGATCGTGCTGCTCGCCCGCATTGAGCTGGAGCTTGCTGTCGTTGACCACCGTCGTGACGAGCTGCGAAAGCTGACGCTCGAATTCCTCGCGCGGCAATTCGGCGGCGGCCGCCACGTCCATGCGCTCGACGACGAGCTGCTGGATCTTGGTCTTTGCCGCCTCGACGAGGCTGCGATCGACGCGACCCCCCTTGTTGCCGGGCTTGACGATGGGGAGATTGTCGTAGTCGGGCCGCGCGTGGCGCACCGCATCGGGTGCGTCACCCACCGCCGCGTCGATCTCGCGGCGGGTCACGCTGGCGGTCAGGCGTGCGAGGATATTGTCGAAGTCTTCGCGCGTCAGGTGATAGTCGGCCTCGGCCATGTTGGCACGCAGCGCATCGATCAGCGCGGCGGTGAGATCCACCGCCGCCATCGCCGCGAAGCCCTCGAACGCCCCGTTGCGCGCAAGCACGGCGAGCACGTCGGCACAGATCGTTGCCGTCACCGAGGCGCGGACGGGTGTCGCAGCCGCAGTCCCGGCGACGAGGCCGGGCTGCGGGCGGGCGCGCCGCGAGCTCAGATCGCGCACCGGGCCCTGCGCGGGACTGGCGCTAGGGTTGTACATCGCGCGCCTGCCACGGCCAGCGAATACCGCTCTTCGGTTTTTCGGTCGCGGCGGCGGTGTAGCCCAGCAGCGCGGTCAGTTCGGACACCGCCTTGGTCACCGGGCTCAGCGGCGCAGCGGCGGGGAGCGCGCGGCCGCTGTTCGCCGCGACGACGGCGCTCTTGGCATCGTAGGGCAGGATGATGTCGATCTTGCGCCCGAGGCTCTTTTCGAACTCGGTGCGGGGCAGCGCGGGCGCTCCCGGTGCCGGACCCTGTACGACACGCACGACGGCGCGGTCGGCGACGACGGCGATGTATTCGGCCCAACGGATCGCATCGCGCAGCCCTGCCAGCGTGGCGTTGGTGACGAGGACGATGTCGTCGGCGGCGGCGAGCACCGCGCGATTGAACGGCGAGGCCCCGCGCGGCAGGTCGACGACGATACAGTCGAAGGTCTGCTTGAGTTCGTCGAGCAGCACGGTTGCCGCCGCAGGCTCGATCTCACCGTTGTTGTCATAGGGTTCCTCGGCGGACAGGATGGCCAGCCGCGCGCTCTCGCGGACGAGGCACCGCTCGATGAACACCGCGTCGATGCGCGCGGGCTGTTCGAGACCCTCGCGCAGGCCGCGCCCCGGATCGATGTCGAGCGCGAACGCCGTCGTGCCGAACGCGAGGTCGAGGTCGAGCAGCGCGGTGTTGTTGCCGCTTTCGTGGGCCAGCGTCCATGCCGTCGCGATCGCGCAACTCGTCGTGCCGACGCCGCCACGACTGCCGCAGAAGACGATGACCTTGCCGCTGCGCGACGGCCCGCCATCGGTGGAGCGTCGCGCGCGCTGGCGCCGGGCGCGCGCCACCGCATCGGCGAGCGGCACGGGGCCGAGCGCGCGGTCGAGATAGTCGAAGACGCCGGCGGCGAGGAATTCGCGGAAGCGGGCCGTGTCGATACTGCCGCCGACCGCGATGACGGGTAGCGCGCGGCCACCGTGCTTGACCAGCGTCTGGATGTCGGCGGTCGGGTTGATGCTGCCGCTGACATCATAAAGCAGCAGGCTCGGCTTGTCGCCGCGCCGCATCACCTTGAGCGCGACGTCGAGGCCGCCTTCGCTGAGCATCAGCTCGCCGAGGCCGGGCCGGTCGAAGGCGCTGGCGATCAGCTTGCGGTTGTCCTCGCTGCGGAAGAATCCCAGGATCGGGCTCGTCGGCGCTTCGGCATCGACGAAGTCGTGGAGCATGGCGCTCATTCCGCGCCGCTCCCGCCGCCGGGGGTGGCGCTGGCAGCGGATCCGCCCGCCTTAAGCGGTGTCACCTTGCCCGCGCGATATCGGCTGACGGCGCTTGCCGCGACGCCGGCGTCCTGCGCGCCGGTGCCACGGCCCCGCAGCGCATCGCGCGGGTCGGCCAGCTGGGCGACGAAATTCAAGGCGTCGGCGCAACCGAAATTGCTCGCGACGCGGTTGCTGAAGTCCTCGCGCGACGAGCGCGACCAGTCGGGGCAGCCGGGCACGCTAGCGATGGCTTCACCGGTCGCCGGCGAAGCGGCGACGGCAACGCGCGACAGCGCTGGGGGGCCCGGGGCGGGGATGGTGCAGCCCGACAGCGCCACCGCCGCCAGTGCCCCGCCCGTGTACGCTATCTGGCGGCGCATCAGCGTGTCCCTTTCTCGGGCGGGGCGGCGGCAGGCGGCGTCCGGTAGAGTTTGCCGCCGAGGATGCGCTCGACATCGTTGGTCTCGACGAAGCCGTCGGTTGGCGCCGCGACAGCGGTCCCGCTGGCGATCGGCTTGACGAGGTACGGCGTGACGATGATCGCCAGCTCGGTCTCGTGCCGCTGATAGCGCGACGAGCGCAGCAGCGCGCCGATGACCGGAATGTCCCCCACACCGGGCATCTTCGACAGCGTGTTCTCGGCGGTGTTCTGGAGCAATCCGGCGATGACGAAGGTCTCGCCGCTGCCCAGCTCGACGGTCGTCTCGGCGCGCCGTACCGTCAGGCCGGGCACACTGAACCCCTGCACCTGGACGCCGCCGGTGGTGGTCAGCTGGCTGACTTCGGGGCGGACACGCAGGTTGATGCGGTTGGCGTCGATGATCGTCGGGGTGAAATCGAGGCTGACGCCGAACTTCTTGAAGACGATGGTGATCGTCGGCAGTCCGGAACCCGGCGTCGAGGCGACCGGCACCGGGAACTCGCCCCCCGCGAGGAAGCTCGCGGTCTCGCCCGACAACGCGGTCAGGTTGGGCTGCGCGAGCAGCGTGATCAACCCTTCCTGCGCCAGCGCGTCGATCATCGAGCCGACATTGTCGCGCTTGATCGCCAGCGTATTGCGGTTGAAGAGACCGGCGATCTGGATCGGATTCTGCGTCACCAGTCCGAAGGCGAAGCGCCCCGAACTGACCACCGCGTCCCAGTTGATGCCGAACTGTTTGAGAACATTGCGATCGACTTCGGCGATACGGACGCGCAGATTGACCTGCGCGGGGGCGGCGACGGCGAGCAGGTTGACGATGCTCTCGCCCTTCTTGGCGTCGATGAACTGCGTCGCGATCGCCAGCGCGTCGGCAGCGTGCGCGGCGCTGAGCACGGTCCCCGACAGCGTGATCGAGCCGCCCGCGCCTTCGACCGCGATGGCATCGTCGGGCAGATGGCGCGCCAGCGCATCGCGCACCCCGGCAAGATTCTGGGTCACGCGGACGCGCGCCGAATACAGCATGTTGCCGCCGCCATCGACGGCGTAGAGAACGGTTTCGCCCGCCCCCTTGCCGAAGACATAGACCAGGGTCGCCGACTTGGTTTGGAAATCGACCGTGTCGGGATCGGCGACGAAGATCGACGCCGCCGCGCGCGGCAGGCGCAGCAGCACCCCCTTGCCGCGCTCGAGAATCAGCATCGTGTTGGTTGCGACAATGCCGGCCGGCTGGTTCGGGATCGCCCGGCCCATAGGGGCGAACTGTGTGAGGCGCGCGCTGCCGCCTGCCGCTGCGCCAGGGGTGGCGACAGGCGCAGCGAGCGGGATCGCTGCCGCGACAGTCGACACCTTCACGCCCAGCGTTTTGATCGCGGCGAAGGGCGATGCGGCGCTGCCTGCCGCCGTGGCGGTGAGCAACAGCGCGGCGGCGGCACCGCCTGTGCAAAGTCGTATGGCAACGGTCATTGACTTGTTCCCGCCCCGTCGGGCTTGCTGCCGTGAAATTGCGCGAGCGTCGGTGCGGCGGTTCTCGGTGCGGCGGCGGCGGCGCGGCTGCGGGCCCGCGCAAGCCCCGGCAGCAGGCGACCGACCTGATAGTCGAGCGTCGAGCCGCCGGTGACGCCGACGGGCTTGTCGCCTGCCGCCTCGAGCCCGCGCAGGCTGAGCGAGAGCTTGCCGAGATCGGCGGCGAGCGCGAGGGCTTCGGACTGCTTGACCGTCACTTCGAGGCTGGCGTTGCGGACTTCGACGATGGCTGCCGCCGACGCTGTGCCGGACACGGTGCTCGACAGGCGCTGGTCGATGGCAAGGACGCGCAGATCCGACAGGATCGTCGTCGCGGCGCGGCGCTCGAAGCCGCCCGTCGCGCCCTCAGGCTGCGGCAGGGCATAGGTCAGCACGACATCGACGCGGTCGCCGGGCGCGATCAGGCCCGAGACGCCCGAGGTCGGCGTGACCGCCACCGAAACCGCGCGCAGCCCCGGCCCGGTAACCGCCGCGAGCGCGCTGCGGGTGCCGGGTGCCGCGAGGCGCGCTGCCGTGATCGGTTCGCCCGCCAGCAGGTCGGCGCGTACGACATTGTCCGCGAAGGCACCGAGGGGGCGGGTGCCCTCGACGATGTAGCTCTTGTCGACCCCTGCGGTCGGCCACGACCGCCACGCGAGGTCGCCCGCCGCGATGCGCGCGCCGATGGTCAGCGGCTTGGCGGCGACGAGAATATTGCGCCCTGCAACGCCGGTCGCGCGGGGGGCCGGGGCGGCGACCTGATTTTGCGCGCGCAACGCGGCCTGGCCGAGGAACAGCGTCGCCCCCCCGAGCACCAGGGCGGTGCCGCCGAACATCAGGCTGCGCAGCGGCAGGCGGCTCATGACGCGAGCAGCCGGATCGCGACGGTCAGCGCGCCCGCAGCGATGGCGACGCCGTAGGGCATCGGTGCGCGCTTCAGGCCATCGGGACCGGCTTCGGCGGCGGGCCAGCCACGCTGGACGACGGCGGCGGCGCGCGCGCTCAATGGCGAGGTCAGCGCCAGCGCGACAACGCCGCCCGCGATGCCGGTGACGATGAGGTATTCGAGGGCGTGAGCGGGCCCGGCCCAGAGCATGCACGCCGCGAGCAGTTTGGCGTCGCCGCCGCCCATCAGGCCACGCGCATAAGCGATATAGCCGAGCACCAGCGCCGCTGCGCCGAGCGCCAGCGCGCTACCGGTGTCGCCCGGCGTCAGCGACACTGCCGCATGAACGCCGAACAGGCCGATGATCGCGACACTCAACGGGTTGGGAATCCGCAGACACCGCGCGTCGTTGACGGCGGCTGCGATGGCGCACCCGGCAAATCCCGAGATCGGCAATGCGGCAGCGACACCAAGCACGTCGGTTTCCTCGATCTAACAAAAATCGGGGCCGCCGCGCGGTCGTGGCCGGCGCGTGGGCGGCGGGTTGCCGCGCCGGACTTGCACCCGGCGCGGCGGTCTCGCTCAGGTCGGAACGACCATCTTGTTGCTGACACCGGTAAATACCGACGACAGCTTGCCGCCGAGCGCGGTGAACGCGCTGATGGCCGCGACGGCGACGAGTGCCGCGATCAGCCCATATTCGATGGCCGTCACGCCGGACTCGTCGGCGATGAAGGTGCGCAGATGATTGAACATAGATCAAAACTCCCACATGTTTCGAGACAACGAGTAGATATCACCGACCGTGCAGTTCAAACCGGCACAAGCTGCCGAATTGTTCAGGTCGATCGACGATATCCGTCGACACTGTGCCGAACTGCCGGGACGGCTCGGGGCGTCGACATGGCTAACGTCAGCACATCATCGGATTGAAGGAATTATTTTGGTGGAGTCGGGATTCGATTGATGCGCGTAATATTTCGCAAGACGAGTGTTCGTCGCCGTTAGCCATGCCGGGTGCCGCGCGATCTGCCGGTGCCGAAGCGACCGGCAGGCAATCATGTTCACGACGCAAGCGGCAACACGATGAGCGCATTCGGGCGCTTCGATCTCGCGACCAGCAGCATCCTATCCGGGGGAATGCCGCAGAAAATCTTGATCGTCCTCGGCACGCGTCCCGAAGCCATCAAGCTTGCCCCGGTCATTCTTGCGCTGCGCGCTGACTGGCGATTTACCGTGACGGTCTGCTCGTCGGGCCAGCATCGTGACATGATCGCCCCGATCCTCGCGTTGTTCGGGATCGACCTCGACCATGATCTCGGTGTCATGCGCCCCGGCCAGTCGCTCCACCATGTCGCGGCGAGCGTGATAGCCGGGCTGCAGCAGGTCATTGCCGCCGTCGCCCCCGACCTCGTTATCGTCCAAGGCGACACCACGACGGCCTTCGCGGGTGCGGTCGCGGCGCACTACAGCCGGGTCGCGGTCGCCCATGTGGAGGCCGGCCTGCGCACCGGCGACCTCGACGCGCCGTGGCCCGAGGAGGCCAATCGCAAGATGATCGGCGCGATCGCCGCGCTGCACTTCGCCCCGACCGCAACCGCCGCGCAGAACCTGATGCGCGAGGGCATCGACGCGGCGTCGGTCGTCGTCGCGGGCAACACCGTGATTGACGCGGCGCACGCCGCCGCGCGGCTGACGCGCGCCGACGACGACCGTGCCGTGCGACTGGGCATCGACCCCGCCGGGCCGCCCGTCATCCTGTTCACGATGCACCGCCGCGAAAGCTTCGGCGCGCCGGTCGAGCGCGTGTTCGCGGCGATGCGCCGTCTCGTCGCGGCCCGAGCGGTCCAACTGCTGTTCCCTGTCCACCCCAATCCGAACATCGCGCCCGTCGCGCACCGCATCCTCGGCGACCTGCCCGGGGTCAGATTATGCGCGCCGCTCGACTATGCCGACATGATCGTCGCGCTCGGCATGTCGCGGTTCGTCATCACCGATTCGGGCGGCCTCGTCGAAGAGGCGGCCGCGTTCCACAAGCCCGCGCTGGTGCTCCGCGACACGACCGAGCGCGCCGAGTCGGTCGATGCCGGCGGCGCGATCCTGTGCGGCACCGACGACGCCATGCTGCTGCGCCTGGCGGGCGAACTGCTCGACGACGGCGCGCTGTACCGCCGCATGTCGACGGCTCCCAACCCGTTCGGCGACGGCCACGCCGCGACCCGCATCCTCGACACCATCGCGCTGCGCCAGCCGATGTTCGCCGTCGCGGCCTGATTTTCGCGATTTTAGCAAAAAGGATATATCATGCGTCTCAGTTCATGCGTCGTCGCGCTCGGCCTGATGGCCGCCGCGCCCGCCATGGCGGTCGAAGAGCCGTCGACGGTTTCGCTGTACGGCGGGGCCTATTCGGCCTCGAACGGCTATAGCGACCGGCAGTTCGCCGGGCTGTTCGCCGATCTCCACACCGGCAAGCTCGGTCTCCACGGCGATTTCGTCGGCGTCTTCCGCGAGGCGGACGCTGCCTATGGTGCGCTCGGCCTCAGCTACCGGCTGACCGATAGCGTCCGCCCCAAGCTGATGATCGGCACCTCGACCGACAACCGCAACATTTTGCCCGACCTGCTGGTCAACGGCTCGGTCGAGCTCAAGCCCGCCAAGGGCGTCGTCGTGACGCCGAGCGTTACGTATCGCCGCTACCGCACCGGGGGCAAGGAAACCGCGCCCGGCGTTGCCGTGGCGCGCTACTTCGACTTCGCCGGCGACCATGATGGTTACTGGGTGGCGATGGCCGAAGGACTGATCTCGTTCAATTCGTCCGACCGCAACGGCTATCTGGTCCGCGCCGGCCTGCAGACCGTCCGCAAGTCGGGCGTCTCGCTCGGCCTCAACGGCGAGTTCGGGCGGATGACCTATTTGTCGGTGCTTGGCGGCAGTCCGAGCGCGCCGCCGCTGGCCGCCAACGTCGCGTCGCGCCTGTGGTCGGTGTCGCCGAGCGTCGGCTACCGCTTCGGCAACAAGGAAATCTTCGTCCGCGCGGCTTATATCGACACGCAGTTCTACACGCTCAAGAGCGGCACGCTCGGCATCAAGTTCTCGTTCTGAAACGGGGCGGGGGGGCGCGCGCATGGATACGGCATTCCAGATATTCTTCCTGATTCTGTTCGCATGTAATTCGACGATCGCGCTGGTCTTCCTGACCCGCCAGATCGCGTTTTCGCTCAAGGTGATGGGCAAGCCACAGGTCAATTCGTTCAGCCAGGCCGCGATCACCGACTGGCCGACGGTGACCATCCTCGTCGCGGCGCACAACGAGGAGCGGGTCATCGCGGGCTGCCTCGAGCATCTGATCGCGCTCGACTACCCCGCCGACCGCTTCTCGGTGATCGTCGTCAACGACCGCTCGACCGATGGCACGCGCGCCATCGTCGACGGCTTCGCGCAGGTCGCCGACAACCGCGTCAGCGCGATCCATCGCCCCGCCGCCGCGCGCCCGGGCAAGCCGGCCGCGCTGCAGGACGCCTTCGCGCAGGTCGACACCGCGCTGGTGGTGTTCTTCGATGCCGACTACCTGCCCGATCCGGCGCTGCTCAAGAAGCTCGTCGCGCCGTTCATCGACCCGTCGGTGGCGGCGACGATGGGGCGGGTCACGCCGTACAACACCAACGCCAACCTGCTGACCCGATTGCTCGATCTCGAGCGGCGGGGCGGCTACACCGTCGACCAGGCGGCGCGTTCGATGTGGGGGTTACTGCCGCAGTTCGGCGGCACCGTCGGCGGCGTGCGGATGTCGGCGCTCGCCGAGATCGGTGGCTGGTCGGCCGAAACCCTCGCCGAGGATACCGACCTGACCTACCGCGCCTTCCTGGCGGGCTATTCGGTCGAATATGTCGACGATGCGCTGTGCTACGAGGAGAGCCCGCAGACTTGGCCGGTGCGCTTCAAGCAGATCCGCCGCTGGGCGTGCGGTCATAACCAGTGCCTGTTTCGCTACCTCATCCCGACGCTGACGACACCGCACCAGCCGCTGCCGCGCCGCCTCGACGCGGCGATCGTACTGATGTTCTTCCTGTTTCCGGCGGTGTCGCTGCTCAGCCTCGTCGCGGCGATCATCTATCCCACCGTCTATGCGTGGCCGCCGCTCAACTTCGGGGTCATCTCGGCGCTGTCGTTCGTCGTCGCGTTCGGCAATTTCAGCCCGTTCTTCCAGTGCATCGCCGCCGTCGTTCGCGACCGGCAGCCGAGTGCCGCGGCGTTGCTGCCGCTGCTCTTCCTGTCGTCGTCGATCAGCATGATCGCCGCGACGCAGGGCCTGTTGTTCGCGCTGCGCGGGATCATCACCAACCGCCACCTCGGCTGGGACAAGACCGCGCGTTTCCGGAGGATCGTCCATGCCGACGCCTGATCAGACGGCCGCAGCACTGATCTCGCTGCTGCCGATGCTGCTGATCGCCGGCATCGTCGCGCTTCACTGGGGCTATTGGTACCGTCACCGTGCGGCCGATACGCAGCAGCATTTCGGCCTGGTCGACCTGACCGCCGGCGATGCCATCGGCTGGACGCACGACCGCCTGCCCGACCGCACCGTGCTCGAGGGCGACGGCGCGCTGTACGGCCCGGCCATCGCTCCGCACGCCGCGCTGGCGGTGCCCTGCGGGGCCAGCGCCGCGCAGTCGGTCCAGCTGCTCCACGCGACGTGGCGCGCGCCCGACGGTCTGATCGGCCGCCCGATCGTCAGCACCGAGGACGTCATCGTCGGCGAAGCCTCGGTCTTCCTCGGGGCGATCAAGGTCGTCGGCGATCTCGTCGTCGACGGTCATGGCGTCTTCCTCGCGCCCGTCGTGGTCGACGGCCATGTCCGCGTCGCGGGGCTGGCCGAGTTCCGCTGCGGGCTGCTGGTCAAGTCCGACGCGCATGTCTCGGGCACGCTGACCATCGGCGACGCGGCTGCGCCGTCATGGGTCGTCGTCCAGCATCTGACCCTCGACGGCTCGCTGCTGCTCCACGGACGCATCGTCGCCAACGACGGTTTCATCGAACCAGGCCGGAGGGTCGCATGAGCGCCACGCAACGCAATTTCTGGATCGGGCTGGCGATCTGCCTCGCCGGCTACGTCGGTTCGACGCAGATCACCGCGCTGGCCATTCCCTTCGCCTATGGCATCGATTGCAGCGCGCATTTGTTCAGCGTGAAATGCGCCTTCCCGGCCGATGTCGGGCTCGACCGCGGCGCCTACGGCGTGCTCGGCGTGACCATCGCGACGGCGCTCGGCCTGTTGACGTGGCGCGGGCGCGACTGGGTCGCGTATCCGTTCATGATGACGCTCGGCGTGCTGGCAGGCGGCGCGATCTGCTACGACCTGGTCGCCGACCGCCCGATCCTCAATCCGGCGCGGATCATCAACGGCACGATCAACATCCTCGGCTTCGTGATCTTCGCGAGCTTCGTGCTGACACTGGCTATCCTGCGCCAGTACCGCCTCAGCCACGCGCGGCTCGCGGTCGCGGTCATCCAGTCCTATGCGCTCAAGACCATCGCCGTCACCCTGTTCATCGGCGTGATGCCGCTGGTCTATGGCGCGACCGAGCTGTTAGTCCTTTACATCGTCTATGCCTTCGGGGCGTTTACCCTGCACATCATGACGGTGTCGTCGATGGTCGGCAGCCTGCGCGGCCCCGCCGTCGCGCCCGCAGGGCACCGGGCGTGAGCGGTCTGACCCCGCGCCGCGCGGTGCGCAGCGACGCCACCATCGACGGCCTGCGCGGCCTCGCGATGCTGGCGATCGTCACCACCCATTATCTCCCGACCGAATTCTTCGCGTTCAACGTCGCGCGACCGGTGTCGGCGATCATGCTGGTCGTGACGGGTTATTTCCTGGCGACGGTGATGCTGCGCGAAGGCGTCCTCGACGGTGCCACGGTTCGCGCGCGCCTCGGCGGAATCGTTTCGCTGCTCGCATTGCGCCACGTCCGCGTCTGGCCGGTGCTGGTGATCGTCGTGCTGTTCTATGTCGTCCTTGGCGTCGTCGACGGCGGCGAACTCACGACGCAGATCGTCCGCACCTGGCCGCTTTACCTCGGCTATATGGGCAATGTCGCCAAGATGCTCCACGAGGGGCAGACATTTCCGGCCCACTTCTGGCTGATCAGCGCGCAGGAGCAGTGGATCGCGCTGACCCTCGCCGCAGCAGCGGTGCTCGGCGCGGCGCGACTGCCCAGATATCTGTGGTGGATGGTCGCCGTCGGTATCGGCTACCGGATCGTCGCGTGCGCGCTGCTGATGCCCGACCATCCAGCAGTCGCGACCGAAACACCGTTCGCGGTTGCCGACGCGCTGGCACTGGGGATGCTGGCGCGCTTTGCGGTCGAGCGGTTGCAGAGTCGCGCGCAACTCGTCCGGCTGGCGTGGGCGGCGGCGGCGGCGAGCCTGCTGGCCTTCTCGATGCTGCCCAATACGCCCGCCAGCTATTTTGGCATCGTGCCGCTGACCACCGCGCTCGTCGGGTGCGCGGTCGTCGTGACGCTGACCGATCCGATGCGCGCGCCGCGCCTCGCCCGCTCGGTGCTCGGGCATCCGGTGTTCGTCGTTCTGGGCCAGATGAGCCTCAGCCTGTTTCTCATCCACCCGCTGGTCAACACGCTGATCTACCTCGGCTACGGCGCGACGACGGGGGCGGTGATGCCGTGGTGGGCGCTTGCCGTGGTCGGCCCGCCGCTATCGCTGCTCGCCGGGTTCGCCTTTTTCCGCATGATCGAAGTCCCTATCCGCCAGATGCGCCGGTCCGCCGCGCGCGAGTCGCACCGGGGCGCGACTGCGGCTGTCCCCGCCTGACCTGACCGCGCTCGCCATCGAGGCGTGCCTTCGCAGTTAAGTATCTATTATCCTTTCGAAACCATGTTCGAGCGTATCTCCCTGGCCGGGACTGGCCTAACGCTTAGGAATGCGTTTACCAGTCCCGCGCCGTCTCGCCCCGCAACCTGGTCGGTCGGGGCAGGGGATCGCGCGCCGCGCGGCGGGCCTCGCCGTCTTCTTCGCGGCGGCTGCTGCTGCGGCGAGCCCCGCGCCATCGCCGCGTTTCGCGCAGCTTCAGCAGCAGGAACTGCGCGTCGCCAGCGTATCGTATCGACTCGCGCTCGCGAACCGCAGCGCCTGTCGGGAGGCGCTAGGGCCGCTTGCCGGGTTCGTGCTCCACAGTCTCGAGCAATACGGCTCCGGCGACCGCCAAGGTGCTGCGCTGAGCTATGGGCTGGGCGCCGACATGGGCGTGGCGGCCGTCGTCGCCGACAGTCCGGCGGCGAAGGCCGGACTCGTCGCCGGAAACAGTCTCATCGCGGTCAACGGCAGGTCGCTCGCCGCCGATGCGGGCACCGCCACCGGACCCGCGACGCGGGCGTTCGTCGTGCGCGCGCAACGCGTCGTGCGCGCGGAAATGGACACGGGCGCGGTGACTTTGCGCGTTGCGACGGTCGTCGGCGTCCGCGACCTGCGCGTCGTGCCCGAGGCGGGTTGCGCGATCGCCGTCGAGCTGGTGCCGAGCCGCGACGTCAACGCCTGGGCCGACGGGACGGGCGTGATGGTGACGAGCGCCATCGTCGACCGGGCGCGCGCCGATGCCGATCTCGCTGTCGTCATCGGGCATGAGCTGGCGCACGACATCCTGCATCACCGTCAGCGTCTCGCATCGGCGGGCATCGTCGACAGCCGCTTGTTGCCGGTGTCGGCGGCGGGATCGGCGGCGATCCGGAAGACCGAGGAAGAGGCCGACCGGCTCGGCGTCCGCCTGGCAAGCGTGGCGGGTTACGAACTCGGTGGGGCGGCAGCGTTTCTGGAAGGCCTGCTCGACACGAACGGCCTGAGCCACGGAGCCGCAGCGACGCATCCGGCTCCCGGTCGGCGGCTGGCGCTGATCGCGGCGGCGATTGCCGGCTTGGGCAGGCCCGCGCGCTAATTCCCAGCCGTCGGCGCCGGGATCGGGAAGACCGCCTCGATCGGCTTGGTCTCGGGCAGGATATAGACGATCCCGACCGTGCCCGTGAAGGCGGGCACGACGACGCGGTCGTAGAATGCGGCGGGCACGTTGATGCAGCCGTACGAAATGCGGTTGTCGAGCGTCGTCGGCGACGCGAGGCGCGCGCGCCTGCGGTCGGCGGGCCGCCCGGTGATGACCCGATGCAGCGACAGCGCCGCGTCATAGTCGAGCCACAGGATGTCCTGCTCGAAGTCATGGCCGAGCGCGGCCTCGAACCGGCCGGCGGGCGTGGTGCGCTCGGCAGCGGAGATCGTCTCCAGCCGCCGATGCCCGATACCGGGAACGCTGTCGTCGCCCCGGCCCAAGCCGAGCAGCGCGGGGGTCGAACCCAGCAGATGCGCCCGGGCATCGAAGACGAAGACCCGGGCGTTGCGCTTGTCGACGAGCGCGAACGGCAGGTTGCGGCGGTCCCCGGAGTTGACCGCCCAGTCCGCGACGGCGCGCGCGTCGGGCGACGCGGGTTCGCTGCGGAAGTCGGTTCTGGCGAGGGCCGGGGCGGCATTCGCGGGGACGGGCGACGCGGCGGCGGCGTGGCTTGCGAAGCCGATCGCCAGCAGCGCGACGCGCAGACCTCCGCCGCGCCGACAGTGGGGCGCGGGCGCGGCGGCGAAGGCCCGGCGTGCTCGCACGGTCTCAGTGACGAGCCTGCTTGCGCGGATAGACCGGAACCACCGGCGCGGGCAGGAAGGCACTGCCCTCGACCGGGCTCGCGGCGCGCTCGATCGGGCGATCGTCGGCTTCGGCCGTGAGCACCGGCGGCGTCGCCAACGGCTGCACGACGGGAACCGCGACGCCCGCCCCGATCACGCGGAGCTGCGGAATGTTCGGCAACGCGGCGACCGGTGGCGCGAGGCCGACGAACGGACTGGTGTCGGTTGGCAGCGTCGTCACGGGCACAGCGGGCGGCACAGCGTCGACTGGCGGCAGCACGACGGGCGGCACAATGACGGGCGGCACAACGACGGGCGGTACGACCGGCGGTACTACGACCGGGGGGGCGATGATCGGCGGTACGACCGGCGGTACCACGACCGGGGGGACGATAATCGGCGGGACGACCGGTGGCACTATGACCGGCGGCACGATGGCCGGTGGCACGACAACAGGCGGTACGACGCCAGGCGGGACAACGACTGGAGGGACGACGGGCGGTGGGACGACTGGTGGGACGACTGGCGGCACCACAACCGGCGGCACGATTGGCGGCACGATTGGCGGTACGACTGGCGGTAGGATCACGGGTGGGACGACTGGTGGGCCGACCGGCGGCACCACAACCGGCGGCACAACAGGCGGCGGCACCACAGGCGGCGGCACCACTGGCGGCGCTGGTGGCGGCGGTGGCGCTGCGGTAATAGTCCCGGTGGTCCGGAAGCCCGCCGCGCAGCACGAACTTGCCAGCGCGTAGCGGTCTGCATCGGGACCCGCGAGGCTGTAGCCGCCGTAGGTAATGCCGATCCCCGATCCGGCGCCGGAACTGTCGAAGACCGCGATGGCGTCGGGTCCGGCGACGAGCGTTACGCCGCCTGGCAAGCCTGAGGCTGCCGTCGTGTTGAACCCCGTCAGGACCGTGTTGCCGCTGCCGTCCGCGACCTTGTCGCCGTTCGGAAAGAGCAGCATACGCTCGGTCAGCGCGGCACCCTCGGTCAGCACGAACCGGGTCGAAAAGTCGGTCGGGGCTGCATAGGACACCGGGTTATAGGCAATCGTCACCGGCGCGACGGTGACCGTGACGGGCGGTGCCAGCGGCGCGAAAATGATCGTCCCGCCAGCGACCCCGGGCCCGACCCCCGAGCCGCCTGCGATCAGCGTCAGGCCGACCGGCAGGCCAAGGCTCTCCGCCGGGATCGTCGTGCCGCGCGTCAGCGTGACGGCGGCGTCGATATGAACGTCGTGCCCGGCGCACAGCGCGATATTGCCGTCGGTCGTGGTGATCGCGTGGAAGACGCGCACGTCCTGCCCGGCGTTGAGCAGGACGCTGCCGTTCGTTGTCGTGACCGCCGCGTTGACGTTGATGTCGCGCCCGCAGCAAGCGACAAGATTGCCGTTGGTCGCGGTGATCGGGGCATTAATGTCGATGTCGCGCGCACCGTCGAGCGTCAGCGTCGTCGGCGTGCCCGATGCCGTCCACGCGACCGCGTCGTTGACGAAGATGTCACCGTTGCCCGCGGTAGTGTCGCCCGGCAGCGGGATGGTGCTGATCGTGACGCTGTTCGTGACCAGTTGTGCCGAGAGAGTCGCGCCGGAAATGTTGCCGCCGGTTGCGGCGATGGTGAAATCCGCCGGATCGATCAGCCAGCGGCCGGTCGCCCCTTGCGGC
This sequence comes from uncultured Sphingomonadaceae bacterium, assembly GCA_964246975.1. Lineage (GTDB taxonomy): Bacteria > Pseudomonadota > Alphaproteobacteria > Sphingomonadales > Sphingomonadaceae > Glacieibacterium. The sequence goes on along the minus strand of CAXTSL010000012.1, from coordinate 6,273 downwards.
GCGGCGGTGGTGATGCGGACGCCATCGGCGATATCGACGCGCGCGGCGGAGGTCTCGATGAAACCGCCGTTGCCGCCGTTCGGTGCGCTGGCGTCGAGGGTGCCGCTGACGCTGACCGTGCCACCTGCCATATCGCCGAGCAGCACGATCCTGCCGCCACGCGTGGCGAGCGTGCGGGCCTCGATGACGCCGTTGTTGTTGACCACCGTGCGCAGCAATCGCCCCGCCGCCTGCGCGGTCAGCAGTACCTGGCCGCCATCGGCGCGGATCATTCCGCCGTTGCGCACGAGGCCATCGACGGCCCCGCCGTCGATGGCGACGCTGAGCAGTCCGTCGCCCGCGACGTCGAGCGTCACTGCCGTGCCGGCGGCGAGCGCCACCGTGCCGAGCCGCGCGACGATCGTCCCCTGATTGCTGACATCGGCACCGAGCAGCGCGACATAGCCGCCGTCGCCCGCCGTAATCGCCCCCTGATTCAGGACAGCCGCGTCGCTGGCACCGGCGAAATCGTAGCGCCCGGCCATGAAGTCGGCGTCGCTGAGGCCGAGCGTCGACGCGACGAGCCCGCCGACATCGACCCGCGCGCGCGCGCCGAACAACACGCCGTTGGGATTGACGAGGAACACCTTGCCGTTCGCCAAGAGGTTGCCGAGGATCGCCGACGGGTCGCTGCCGACGACGCGGTTGAGGGCAACCGAATTGCTGTCGGGCTGGACGAAGCGCACCGAATTGCCCGCCGCAATGCTGAAGCTGTTCCAGTCGATTGCCGCCGCATGGCTCGACTGGTCGATGGTCACCGACCCCGCGCCGCTGGTGATCGTCGCGCTGCCTGCCGCGACACTGCCGCCCGTCGGCAGGTCCGCCGCGTCTGACGGCGACGCGAGCGCGAGCGTCGCAATCAGGCCCGACACGGCGAGGCGTGCCCATCCGCCAAGCGCGGTCGACGCCGCGAGCGCACGTGTGCGGTTCGCAGTATCTCGGTCGGAACGATGACGGCTGTTCATGCGGACGGTCCTTGCTCGGCGTGGCGTAGCGGCGGCCGCAGGCGCGGCCTGTCGCTCAGAAGAGGTTGACGATCTGGAACCAGAAGCGGCCGGCCCGGTCGGGCTCGGACAGCGCGACGGCATCGCCGAGCTTGTGGGCATAGCTGGCCTTGAGGAGAATATTCCGTGGTCCCGCCCAGGCCAGCCCCGCGCCGATGCCGCTGCGGTGGGCGTGGTTGGTGCCGGCGAACCACGGATCATGTGCGAAGCGGACTTCACCGACATCGACGAAGCCGATCGCCTGTAGCGTGCCGGGAAACGCGCCGAGCCACTGGCCCAGCGTCAGCCGCGCTTCGATCGTCGCGATATAACCTTCGTCGCCATAGGCATCGCCTTCGGGATAGGCGCGTACGCCGTACGCGCCACCGAGTTCGATCTGCTCGGACGCGTCGAGATTGTCGAAGGCGACCTGCCCGCGGACCGCGCCGTAGAGCGATAGCGGTCCGCTGATCGTCTGCGCCCGCGCGAGGCTGAAATCGAGCTTGCCGAAGCCGCCGTCGCGGCGCGTCGTCAGCGCATCGGCGGCGCGCTCGGCGGGGTTCCGGATATCGAGGTCGCCGACCGATCCGCCGACCGAAAAGTCGGTCCAGCCGCCGCCGCCGAAGCTGTCATGGGCGTCGCCGCTCAGCCCGAGTGTGCCGACGCGGCTGGTTTTCTTCGACCGCGACGACACCAGCCCGACGCGGTCTTCGAACCATTTCGCCTCGACCGCCGCCAGCGCGTAGAGATTGGCGTTGCGCGAGCGAATCAGCGGATAGCGACCATAGACCGTCGCGACATCGGCGATGCCGTCGGCCTCGAGGCTGTCGAATTCGCGTCCCAGCTCATAGCGGATATGCGCGTAGGCGACGCCGAGCGTCAGGTTACCGACCGGGGCCTGATAGGCGGCGCGGCCATAGGCAAGGCCGCCGCTCGATGCGAGAACGCGCAGGCTGAGCCGGTCGCCGATGCCCAGCGGCTCGTTGAAATCGACCGTGCCGCCGAGGCGGTAGGTGCCGGTGTAGCGGTTGCCGCCATTGTCGGCCTCGACGCTGCCCGTCACCCGGCGGCCGGGCGTCAGCCCGACGACGAGGTCCGATGTCCCCGGCTCGGCACCGGGCGCAAGCGTCGATCCGACCTTGATATTGGGGAGGTCGGATAACAGCAGCAGACGCCGTTCGAGCGGGGTAGTTGCGACGATATCGCCGCTGTCGAGACCGTTCAGCACGCCGCGCGGGACGGCGTTCGCGACGCGGGTGCGATTGTCGAGGTCGATCTTGCCGTAACGGCCCTCGATCACCGCGATCGTCACCGCGCCGTCGGCAATCTCCTGAACCGGCAGATAGGCCTGTGCGAGGAAATAGCCGTGGTGGTGGTAGTAAGTCGCGACCCGCGCCGCGATGGCGCGCAGGCCGGCGAGATCGAGCGTGCTGTCGGGCGCGAACGAACTCGCCGCCAGCAGCGTCGACGCGTCGAAGACCGTGACGCCGGTCAGCGCGAGCGACCGGATGCGGATCGGGGTTCCCGCCGGTCCGGTGTCGCGCGGCGCGACGGGCGGTGCGAGCTTGAATTCGGGCGTCGCTTTTGGGACGCCCGATGGGGGTGGGATCTGCCGCAGCTGAACGCCGGCGGTGGTCGGCTGCGCGCCGACGACCGAGGCGTTCGCCAGTAGCAGCGCGGTCAAAAGTCCGGATTTGAGCAAGATCGCCTCGCAGGTCGGCCGCGACGTGGGCGTGCCCACGCCCACCCGCAGCGAGCAGAGGACGCGCGCGCAAAGGGTCTGACGATTGCTCCGGACGAAGCGCGACGAGGGGCCGAAGCGGACCACCAGACATCCGCCCGTTACTCACGGCGATGGACGGCCAGGAATTAGAGTTCTTTTTCGCGGCGGCCGCACCGCGCGCTGAGCATCAACGCAAAAAATGCTCGACAAAGGTCAAGTCTCGTCCCCGTGACCATCAATACAAGCAGTTTGCGTCCCGCCGGACAGCCGACGGGGGCGATGTTCAACCTGGGCGATCAAGATCCGCTTCGGTAGCGCCGCAGCGATCTTAGAGTACGCCTCGGATGAGGCTGCCAATCAACCGCGCCGCGCGCCTGATTTCGGAATGAACGCCGGGAGATTGTTCAATCATGGCATTGGGCGCAACGCGCCCTCACCGCAACGACCCGCACATGCACCTGCCTTGCCGCAAATGCGCCGTACCACACTGTATCGCAAAGGAATGTTGGTGCGCCCGGAACGATTCGAACGTCCGACCCTCAGATTCGTAGTCTGATGCTCTATCCAGCTGAGCTACGGGCGCGTTGGGATGGTGCGGATAGACGGTCGCGGTCGGGGATGCAAGCGATGTTACGCGCCTTGCGGCGGTTGCGGGCGGGGAATAGGAGCGGGGCATGAAAGCCGCCTTGTTCGCCTGGCCATTGCTGATGCCGTTGCTCGCGACCGCAGGCTGCGCGGGGGCGGGGGGCGGGGCGTGGCCCAGCCTGGCGATGCGGGCGGGCGAGGCACCGCCGCTGGTGCCGCGACCGGTGTCGGCGGGTGCCGGTCTCGCTGGCGCTTCGACGCCGACCGTGGCCCCGCCCGCTGCAGCGACCACCGGAGCGGTCGGAGATGCGAACGACGGACAGGGCGCTGTCGCCGCGCGTGACGCCGACGCGCGGTTGGCGAGCATCGAGCGCGACACCAAGGCCTATGCGGCGCGCCTGTCGGCGCAACTCGCGGCGACGGCGCGCGCGGCAGCGGCGGCACGTGGGGGTGCCGCCGGGGGCGAGATGGCGGCGGCGGGCGAGCTCGAACTCAGTCGCCTCGACCGGCTGGGCGGGCAGGGTGCCGATCTGCGTGACCGGCTCGACGCATTGGCGGGCGATCTGGCGCGGACGGGGGGCGGCGCGACGCTGACCGCCGTCGGCGCGGCGATCGAGCGCGTCGAGGGGCTCCGCGCCCAGCAGGCGAAGGGCTTCGCCGCGGCACGCGCGCAATTGCCGCGCTGACGCTGCGCGCCGCGCGGCGGGGGTCAGCCGAAGACGGCGCGGCGGACGGCGCGCGTCATCATGTCGGCCGCCAGCGTGCCGAGGATCGTCAGTTCGACGGCGTCGACGGGCGCCGAGCTCTCGGGCGCAGTCGACAAGGCGAACAGGCAGTCGCCGTCGAACAGCGTGTGGATCGGGCGAATGCAGCGCGTCAGTCCGGCATGTGCCATCGCGGCGAGGCGCGTCGCCTGGGCGCGCGTCAGCGGGGCGTCGGTGGCGACCGCGCCGATGCATGTGCTCTCGCGGCCCGTCAGGCTGCGCGCCCGCGCGAGCTTGGGCAGCGGTACGTCGCCCGAAGGCGGCTCACCGGCATGGACCTCGCCGAAACTGTTGACCGCGACCAGCGCGCCGACGCGGAAGCCCGCAGGCGAGCGCGTGCTCGCCGTGCCGATGCCGCCCGCGCGGCTGCCCGCCGTCGCCCCCGCGCCGGCACCCAGCGCGCCCGATGCGTCGTTGCCGGTCGCGTCGAGCGCCGCCAGCGCCAATCGGCGATAGGGCGGCTCGTCCCAGCCCTTGTCGCCGCCGTTGGTCAGGTCGAACAGGATGGCGGCGGGTACGACGGGCACGCGCCACGGGCCGGCGTCGAGACCGATGCCGCGGCGCGCCAGCGCGACCGTGACCGCATCCGCCGCCGCGAGGCCGAACACCGAACCGCCGCTCAGCACCAGCGCGTGGACGCGCTCGACGAGCGTATCGGGGGCGAGCGCATCGGTCTCGCGCGTCCCCGGCGCACCGCCGCGCACCGCGACGCCCATCGTCACGGGGGCATCGGGCAGGACGACCGTCACGCCGGTGCGCGCCCGCGCGTCGTGCGCGTGGCCGACGTTCACGCCGGGGACATCCGAGAAGCGGTCTGGGGTGAAGCGATGCATGGTCCTTCATGCGGCACGCGCGCGCGGGCGACCAGCCGGTAACTTTCGCCGCTGTCACCGGTTGGAAGCGCGGCGTAGGATGCGCGGCTCAGGGAGTGTGGAATGGCGCAGGCGCATATCAACCGGATCGGCACGGCGGTCCCCGGCCACGACGTCCACGATGCCTTCGTGCGCTTCGTCGGCGGCATGATCACCGAACGCCGTGACAAGGCGTTGTTCAAGCGCATGGAGAGCCGCTCGGGCATCGCGCACCGCTATTCGTTTTTCGAGCCCGTCGAGAACCCCGACGGCTTCGTCGCCGACAAGGAGGGTTTCTACACGCCGGGGGCCTTTCCTTCGACGGCCAAGCGGATGGCGCGGTTCGAGGCGACCGCGCCGGGGCTGGCGATGGCGGCGCTCGACGCGCTCGGCCTCGACGGCGAGCGCGAGCGTATCACGCATCTGGTCGTCGCGTCGTGCACCGGGCATCTCGCGCCGGGCATCGACCAGCTGATCGTCAAGGCTGCGGGGCTCGATCCCGGCGTCGAGCGCACCGCCGTCGGCTTCATGGGCTGCTATGCAGCCGTCAACTCGCTGCGGCTGGCACATCATTTCGTGCGTTCGGAGCCCGGTGCGCGCGTGCTCGTCGTCAATCTCGAGCTGTGCTCGCTGCACTTCCAGCAGACGCAGGATCTCGAGCGGCTGCTGTCGATGCTGTTGTTCGGCGACGGCTGTTCGGCGACGCTGGTGACCGCCGACGAGACCGGCATCGCGCTCAACGATTTCCGCGCCGCGACGATCGAGGACTCGGGCGAAGCGATTACCTGGCGGATCGGTGACCAAGGCTTCGACATGCATCTGTCGGGCGAGGTGCCCGGCAAGATCGCGCGCGCGCTCAAGCACGAGAACGAGCGCAACGACGACGCCGGGCTGCTGCGTGGGACGCGGCCCGCCGACTACGACCTGTGGGCGGTGCACGCGGGCGGGCGGACGATCCTCGATGCGGTCGAGACGGGGTTCGAGCTCGCGGCGGACAAGCTCGACTGGTCGCGCGGCGTGTTGCGCGATTTCGGCAACATGAGTTCGGCGACGCTGATGTTCGTCCTCGACCGGATCATGCGGGGCACGAGCCAGGCCGCCGACGGCTTTGCGGTGGCGTTCGGGCCGGGGCTGGCGGCGGAGAGCTTCCGCTTCCGACGGCTGGCGGCGTGACAATTTCTGCCCCCTCCCCTCCCCGCGTAGCGGAGAGAGGGGAGGGTCGGGGTGGGGAGTTTCCGGGCGAGACGCAGACTTTGCCGCGAAGCACCCCACCCCGACCCTCCCCTCTCTCGGTTCGCCAAGCGGCTCACCGGGAGGGGAGGGGGCAG
>CAXTSL010000011.1:33882-45781 GCA_964246975.1 uncultured Sphingomonadaceae bacterium | reverse complement strand
TATCTGTTCATCGTCGACCGCAAGAAGGACATCATCATCCGCGGCGGCGAGAACATCAGCTGCCAGGAGGTCGAGAGCGCGGTCTACGCCCACCCGGCCGTCGCCGAGGCGAGCGTCTTCGGCCTTCCCGACGAGCGCCTGGGCGAAATCGTCGCCGCCGTCGTCCACCCCAAGGCGGGCGCGGCGCTCGAAGCCGATGCGCTGTGCGAGTTCCTCAAGCGCGACCTCGCGTCGTTCAAGGTGCCCGCGCAAATCTGGCTCGTCGGCAATCCGCTGCCCAAGCTCGGCAGCGGCAAGATCGACAAAGTCGCGCTGCGGGCGCAATATCGCGCCCTTCATTCAGCCCGGGAGACCGCGTGATGTTCACCGCCATGCAACAGGGCACCGCCGAGGACTGGGGCCATATCGCGCGCGAGCACATGGTCCACCAGAAGAGCGCCGCGCCGCTCCAGATCATGGACTCGATGCGGCGGCTCGGCGCGATCCAGGTCGGCTTCGCCGCCGATCAGCTGACCCACTGCCTGATGACCGCGACGCTGGCGCGCGCCGACGACGCCACCGACGAGGAAGTCGTCGCCGCGCTGACCCACGATCTCGGCAAGATTATGAGCATCCCCAACCACGGCGCGATCCAGGCCGAAGTGCTCAAGCCCTATGTCTCGGACGACATCTACCATGCCGTGATGTGGCATCAGCATTTCCAGGGGGCATATTACTACGGCTACCTCGGCAAGCCGACCGACATGCGCGAGCAGTTCCGGTCCGAACCGTGGTTCGCCTTTGCCGAGAAGCTCGTCGATCGCTGGGACGCCCCGGCGTTCGATCCGTCGTTCGCGGTCGACAGCCTCGAAAGCTTCGAGCCCGAAGTGACGCGGGTGTTCTCGTCGCCCAAGATGTTCTAGGGGCCATAATCAGGGGCAACTGACCTTCGGCTGCTTGTCGATCAGCACCGCCTGCTGCCAGCGGCTCGGTGCCTTGTCGGTGCGGTGAATGCAGCCGACCCAGCAGCACGGCCGTTTCTTGCCCTCCAGAAGCTCTTCGCCGGTCCGGATGATCCGGCGGCGGCGCGTCGCCGACTGCTTGGCATCGTCGACCCAGCAAATGAACTCGTTGCGCCCGAGCGCGGTCAGCGCATCCCACAAGGCATGGACGCCGGCATCCGACCGGATCGCGGCTTCGAGGTCGGGACCCGCTTCGTGAACCGTGCCTTGGGAAAATGCGTTCACACCGAAAACTCCGAAACCCCGCCGAGCGTCCGCGCTGGCCGCTGCCGCTTATCTGGCTCCAATGCCCCTCGTCGTACAGCCGACGAGATCAAACAACTGCTTCGTATCCGGCACCGAATGCCCCGCGCCGTGATCGAATTCGGCGTCTCCGGCGTCGGCGATCAACATGTGCGCCGGGGCCGGCTGTCCCCGCCGCGGCATGGCATCGACAATGTCGTAGGCCGCGTCGAAGGCAAGATACTCTATGCTGCCGTGGGGGCGCGGGCCGCCATCGGGGCTGGGCGGGTGCCAGTCGGGCGCATATGTATCGGTCGTCGAGACGAGGGTCTGACGATGGTTCGTGCCGCCGATCGCCGGCAACCACCAATAGACGTGACCGGACTTGAAACCGATCGCCAGGGCAAGCCCGGCGGGCCAATCGTCGTCGGCCGCCACCCGCTGAAAGGACGCCGAAACCTCGGGCGCGTGGCGCAAGCGATACTGAGCGTTTTCTGCCGGACATCGCAGCGCCGCCGTCGCCGCCAACGCCAGGAAAACGCTCACATCGACCTCGCAAATCAAGCCTTGCAAGCTTAGCGCAAGTCACGCCGATTCATCAAGCCGGTCGAACGCGATCATTGTTATGGTTCGGGACAGGGCTCTCCACGCGACCTTCACGCCGCCAACGGACACGAGGCTGCCACTGCCGACAAGGGCAAAAACCGCTTGACAGAATACACCATATCGGTTAGCACGCTCCCCGACCCCAAGCCGGTTGCGGAACAACGGTGCGGGGTTGCCGGGACGGTCTTGTGACTCTGGACCCCCGGCGTGTGTGTCATGGGCAATCGTCAGCCGGTTCGTCCGGGGCGAGCAAGTCAATCCAGGAGGACGGAAGCGTAACCCGCGCGACATTGCGACGACGGCGCCCGACAGCGTTCGACTTGCGACCAGCGTGACCCATGCGTTTCGACGCGCAGCGGCTTGGGAAGGCCGCGTTCCTCCGCCAAACCGCCGCCCATGCTCTGCACGCACGCGCCTGCCTCTCCCCCGGTCGCCGCCGCCCTCCGCAAGGACGGGACCGCCGGGGGAAAGGTTCACTCTCACACGGCATGACCGGGGCGGCGATCAGCCGCTGGCCGAATTTCGTCGTATCGGCTGCGTGGGATCGAACGCGATGCGCGCCCAGGGAAAGCCTTTACCCCAGAACCCCCGCCACCAGCGCCTTGAGGTCACGCTCGGGCCGCGCGCCGTAATGCGCGATGATCTCGGCGGCCGCGATGCCGCCCTGCCGCGCGCAATCGGGCAGCGACCGCCCCGCGACGAAGCCGCTGAGGAAACCGGCGGCGAACAGGTCGCCCGCCCCGGTCGTGTCGAGCACCTGCGCCGCCGGGTGGGCGGGGACGACGTGGCGCTCGCCGTTTGCCAGCACGACCGCGCCCTTCTCCGACCGCGTCACCACGGCGATCGTCGAGTGCTTCGCCAGTTCGGCCATCGCGGCGTCGAGGTTGCTGCCGTACAGCGCGCAGACCTCGTGCTCGTTGCCGAACATTATGTCGACGTGGCTCGACAACAGGTCGCGCCATTCGGCCTTGTAGCCCTCGACGCAGAACACGTCGCTGAGCGTGAAGGCGACCTTGCGACCCGCCGCACGCGCGATCCCGATCGCCTTCCGCATCGCGGCGCGCGGGTGCGCCGGATCCCAGAGATAGCCCTCGAGGTAGAGCACCGCCGCCGCCTCGACATCGGCGGCGACGATATCGGCCTCGCTCAACTCCTGGCACGCGCCGAGATAGGTGCTCATCGTGCGGTCGCCGTCGGGCGTCACGACGATCAGGCAGCGCCCGGTCGGCGGGCCGTCGTGCATCGGCGCGGTATCGAAGCCGACGCCCGCCGCGCGGATATCGTGCGCGAACACGTCGCCGAGCTGGTCGGCGGCGACGCGCCCGATGAACTTCGGGGTGCCGCCCATCGCCGCGATGCCCGCGACGGTGTTCGCCGCCGAGCCGCCCGAAATCTCCCGCGTCGACCCCATCAGGCCGTACAGCCGCTCGGCCTCGTCCGCCGCGATCAGCCGCATCGAGCCCTTGGGAATGGCGTTGTCGCTGAGAAAGCTCGCGGGCGCGACGCTGATGACATCGACGAGGGCGTTGCCGATGGCGAGAACGTCGGTGCGGTGGGTCATGCGGGGGTCCGATCTTCGTGTTGCGGCAGCGGCCGCGCTCAAAAAATCGTCATCCCCGCGACGGCGGGGACCCAGCCCTCTTCGCAAGAAATCGGTCAGCTGCGCTGGCGTTTTTTTCTGCGGGCTGGGTCCCCGCCTGCGCGGGGATGACGAAACGAGGAGGCGCTTACCCCTCCCCCTCCCCGCTGTCATCCCCCGGCGCTTGCGCGTCGAGCAGCCCCGCCGCCTGCAGATCGGCCAGCCCCGGCAGGTCGCGGCGCGACGCCAGCCCGAAGTGCGCGAGAAAGGCGGGGGTCGTCGCATATTGCAGCGGTCGCCCCGGCGTCTCGCGGCGGCCCGACGGACGCACCCAGCCCGCCGCCATCAGCACGTCGAGCGTGCCCCCCGACACGCCGACGCCGCGGATCGCCTCGATCTCGGGGCGCGTCACGGGCTCGTGATAGGCGACGATGGCGAGCGTCTCGACCGCCGCCCGCGACAGTTTCGCGGGCCGCTCGCGCGTCGGCGCGAGGACGTGCGCGAGGTCGGGCGCGGTCTGGAAGTGCCAGCGACCGCCGCGCTCGACGAGGACGATGCCGCGTGGGCGGTAGCTGGCGGCGAGGTCGGCGAGCAGCGCGCCGACATCGGCCCCCTCGGGCAGGTAGCGCGCGAGGTCGCTCGCGGTCATCGGCTCGGCGGCGGCGAACAGCAGCGCCTCGAGTTCGCGGCTCAGGCGGGGGTCGGTCATGGCCGCGCCCGCAGCAGCAGCGGCGCGAAGGCAGCACCCTGGCTCAGCTCGACGCGCCCCTGCCGCGTCAGTTCGAGCGCGGCGACGAAGGTGCTCGCCAAGGCCGAGCGGTGCCAGTCCGGGTCGGGAGCGTCGCCAACGGCGTCGGGCAGAAACCGCGCGAGTTCGGTCCAGTCGAGCGCGACACCGAGCCGCCGCTCCAGCGCCGCGATCGCCTCGTCGAGCGCCAGCACCGCGCGACGCCGGATCGCATAGACCCCGCGCGCCGTCCGCGCCCGGATGCCGCCATAGGCGCTGAGCAGCTCGTACAGCGAACATTGGTGCCGCGCGACGGTCTGGAGCCGTAGCCCCTCCGGGGCGGCGCGGCGGAAGCTGTCGCGCCCGAGCAGGTCGCGCGCCCACAACGCCGCGCCCGCCTCGCGCATCGCATCGAGGCGCTGCAACTGCCACTGGAGGCGGAGCGCGAGGTCGTGCGGATCGGGATCGGCCTCGGGATCGGGCGGCAGCAGCAGGCACGATTTGAGATACGCCAGCCACGCCGCCATGACGAGATAGTCGGCGGCGAGTTCGAGGCGCAGCGCCTTGGCATCGGCGACGAACGCCAGATACTGGTCGACCAGCGCGAGGATCGACAACTTCGCCAGATCGACCTTCTGCGCGCGCGCCAGCGTCAGCAGCACATCGAGCGGGCCTTCCCAGCCGTCGAGGGCGAGGGTGAGAATCTTCTCCCCCTCCCCTTTAGGGGAGGGGGGCACCCCCTCCCCGCGCATCACGTCAGCGCCAGCAGCGCGTCGCGCTTTTCAATCAGCGCCGCGATGTCGCCGCTGGACTCGCCCGCCCACGCCAGCGCCGCCGCGAGTCGGCGCGCCGCCTCAGCCCCGATGTCGGGCACCGCCTCGACGATGCTCCGCATCTCGGCGAAGTCCCCCGAACAGTGCAGCGCGACATCGCACCCCGCCTCGAGCGCATTCAAGGCCCGCGCGCCGAAATCCTGTGCCGCGTTGCCGCCCGCCTGCGCCCCGCCGCCCAGCGCATGCATACCGAGGTCGTCGCTCATCAACAGCCCGTCGAAGCCGATGTCGCCCCGGATCGTTTCGCCGATCACCACCGGCGACAGCGTCGCGCAGCGCACGGGATCGAGGGCGGTGTAGATGACGTGCGCGGTCATCGCCATCGGCGCGGCCTTGAGCCTGCGGAACGGCGCGAAGTCGGTCTCCAGCGCCTCGCGCGACGCCTCGACGACGGGCAGGTCGAGGTGGCTGTCGACGCGCGCGCGGCCATGGCCGGGGATGTGCTTGACGACGCCGCAGACGCCCCCCGCGCGCAAGCCGTCGAGCGTCGCCTTGCCGAGTGCGGCGACCCACAGCGGGTCGGTCGCATAGGCACGGTCGCCGATGATGCCGTGGCCGTCGGGCGCGGGCACGTCGAGCAGCGGCAGGCAGTCGACGTTGACCCCCACCGCGCGCAGCGTCAGCGCGATCGCCTGCGCATTGGCCCGCGCCGCCTCCAGCCCCGAGAACGGCGCGCGGTCGAACAGCGCGCCGAAGGCGGCTGCGGCGGGGAACACCGGCCAGTGCGGCGGCTGCAACCGCGCGACCCGCCCGCCCTCTTGGTCGATCAGGATCGCGACGTCGCGCCCGGCAAGGTCGCGCAAGGCATCGGTGAGCGCGAGGAGCTGCGCGGGAGCGAGGCAGTTGCGCCTGAAGACGATATAGCCCGCCGGGTCGCTGCTGCGGAACAGCGCGATTTCGTCGGGGGTGAGGACGGGGCCGGACAGGCCGAGGAAGAGGGGGGTCATCGCGACTCCCCTCCCTCTTCAGGGAGGGGCGAGAGACGCCGAAGGCGGCCCGGGGGAGGGTCTTGCCACGGAACGGGTTTCGAGCCTGCCCTCCCCCGGGCCGACGCAAGGGCGTCGTCTCTCGCCCCTCCCTGAAGAGGGAGGGGAACTCTTCGCCGCCCCCTCACTCCGCCACCAGACACGCTTCGCCCGCGACCCTCAGCCGCGCGCACAGGTCGACCGCCGTGGCATGGTCGGCCACCCCGGTGGCGCGCAGGCGGTACAGCGTCGTCCCGTCGCGCTCGACCTTGCCGACGCTCTTGCCGAGGCCTGCGAGGTAGCCGAAGCGCGCGGTATAGTCCTTCCACGCGGCGTCGGCCTTGGCGCTCGACGAGAATGCCCCAAGCTGCAGCGCCGCGCTGCCGATCGCCTTGGGCGGCGGCGTACCCGGCACCGGCGCGGGCGGCTTGGGCAGGCGCTTGAGCGGCGTCGGGACGGCGGTCGCATCGGGGACGACGCGCAGGTGCGGGTCGTCGCCCTGCGTCGGGCGCGTCGTCGGTTCAAAGCGCGTGTTCGGCGGCGCGGTTGGCGGGGCGGCAACTGCCGATGGCTTCGGCAGCGGACGCGGCACCGACCCAGCCGGTGGAATTGCCGCCACTTCGGACGCCCCTGCCGCGGGTGGCAGCAGCTCCTGCGGCCCCCCTTGGCCGGGCCGCGCCAGCGGTTCCTCGGGCAGCGCGCCGGGGTCGAGTTCGCCGCCGATGTTAGCGCCTTCGCCCGCCGCGTACATCGTCTCGCCCGCACCCTCGACCTGCATCCCGCCGGGATCGTCGGGGCGGACCTTGTAGGGTCCGGGGTCGGCGGCGATCAGCGGCACCTCGGCCGGCGTCGCCGCGACCTCGACGCTGCTGCCGCCCTCGCGCGTCCGCGACGTGATCGCGAACAGCCCGCCGACGATCGCCGCGAGCAGGACGAGGAACACGACGATGCCGCCGATCAGGCGGCTGCGCGGCATCGCGGTCGACGCGTCGCGTTCCTCCGCCACGCCGGCCAGCCACGGCGCATCCTCGTCGTCGTCGCGCGGGCGCGCCATTAGTGAAGTTCCTCCGCCGCCTCGACGCCCATGACGCCGAGGCCGTTGCGGATAACCTGCCCGACCGCGTCTGCCAGCGCCAGCCGCGCGGCGGTCAGGGCGGCATTGTCGGCGATGACCAGCCGTCTCCCCGCATCGTCGTTGCCCCGGTTCCACAGGGCATGGAAGGCCGCCGCGAGATCGCCGAGGTAGAAGGCGATGCGGTGCGGCTCGCGCGTCGCCGCCGCCGCCTCGACGGTGCGCGGCCATTGCGCCGCAAGCTTGACCAGCGCCAGTTCCTCGTCGTCGAGCAGGCTCAGATCGGGATCGGTCGCCGCAATACCCAGCTCAGCCGCCTTGCGCGCCACCGAGCGCAGCCGTGCGTGGGCGTACTGGACGTAGAACACCGGGTTGTCGCGCGACTGCTCGACAACGTGCGCGAAGTCGAAATCGAGCTGGCTGTCGGCGCGCTTGGTCAGCATCATGAAACGCACGACGTCCTTGCCGACTTCGCCGACGACTTCCGCCAGCTTCACGAACGACCCCGAGCGCTTCGACATCTTCACCGGCTCGCCGTTCCGCAGCAGCTTGACCATCTGGATGATCTTGACGTCGAAGGGCTTCGACTTGCCGTCGGCATCGGCGGTCAGCGCCTGCACCGCCGCCCGGATGCGCTTGACCGTGCCGCCGTGGTCGGCCCCCCAGATGTCGATCAGCGCGTCGGCGCTCTCGGCCTTCTGGAAATGATACGCCATGTCGTTACCGAAATAGGTCCAGCTGCCGTCGGACTTGCGGATCGGCCGGTCCTGGTCGTCGCCGAACTTCGTGCTGCGAAACAGCGGCAGCACGACGGGCTCCCAATCCTCGATGACCTGCCCCTTGGGGGCTTCGAGGACGCCGTCGTAGATCAGGCCCGCCGCGCGCAGGCGTGCTTCCGCCGCCTCGGGCTTGTGTGCTGCCTGCACGTCGGACTCGTAAGCGACGATGTCGTGGACGATGCCGAGCAATTTGAGGTCGGCGCGGATCAGATCCATCATGCGCCCGACCGCATCCTTGCGGAACTGCGGCAGCCACTCGGCCTCGGCAGCGCGGACATAGCGGTCGCCGTATTCGGCGGCCAGCGCCGCGCCGACGGGGACGAGATAATCGCCCGGATACAGGCCTTCTGGAATGTCGCCTAAGCCCTCGCCGAGCGCCTCGCGGTAGCGCAGGTGGACCGAGCGCGCCAAGGTATCGACCTGCCCGCCCGCGTCGTTGACGTAATATTCGCGGATCACCCGGTGCCCCGCGAACGCCAGCAGATTGGCCAGCGCGTCGCCGACGACCGCCCCCCGGCAATGCCCCATGTGCATCGGACCCGTCGGGTTCGCCGAGACGTACTCGACGTTCACCGTGACGCCCTTGCCCATCGCCGACCGGCCGTAGTCCGTTCCGTCGGCAAGGATCGTCCGCAATTCGTCGCGCCACACGTCGCCGAGCAGGCGGATATTCAGGAACCCCGGCCCCGCCACCTCGGCGCTCGCCACTTCGGGGAGCCGCGCCAGATACTGCGCGATGCCCGTCGCGATCAGGCGCGGATTGGCCTTCGCCGCCTTGGCGAGCACCAGCGCGGCATTCGTCGCGAGATCGCCGTGCGACGGATCGCGCGGCGGTTCGACCGTCACCGCGCTCATGTCGAGCCCCTCGGGCAGGTCGCCGTCGCGCACGAGCCCGCCAAGGGCATCGGCAACATGCGCGGCGTAACGGGGGTAGAGTGCGGTCAAGGCTGGGGTTCCGGGGTTGCGAAGCCGGGCGGTCTAGCGGGGTTCGGGCGCGCCGTCACGGGGGGCATAGGCGTCGACGAACGGCCCCAGCCATTGCCGGTACGGCGCGGCGACGCCCAGGCCGTCGCGGTTGAGCGGGCGGCGGACCTGCAGCGCGCTGGCGGTGGCGACAGCGCGCTCGGTGAGGTGGGGGGTGTACACCGCCGCCTCGTCGGCGAGGCCGCAATGCGTGAGCAGGCGGCGCGTCCAGCCGGGGGCATCCTCGACCAGCGCCGCATAGGGGATGACGAGCAGCCGGTCGCCCAGCCGCGCCTGCCAGTACGCCAGCAGCCGGTCCTCGAGCGCGAAATGATGCGCGATGTCGGTCAGGCTGTAGCTCCACGCGACACCGTGGACGAAGAAGGTGCGGAAGCATGCCCACGCACTGTCGAGCGGGTCGCGGCGCATCCACACCAGCGGTGCGTCGGGCAGCACGGCGGCGATCAGGCCGAGGAAGCGGCTGTTATCGATCGTCTTGTCGACAATGCGCCCCGGGGTGCCGAAGCGTTCGTCGAGGAGGTGGAGGTACAGCTTGGCCAGCGCATCGAGCGATCCGCCGCTTGCGCGGAGCTTGTCGAGCGCAGCGCCCGATGTGCCGCCCGCCGCCAGCGCGACGTGATGCATCAGGCTGAGTTCGGCTCCGTCGGCGACTTCGGTGTGACTCGTCAGGATCTGCTCGACGAGCGTCGTCCCCGAGCGCGGCAGGCCGGTGACGAAGATCGGGCGCGCGGTGGCCGCCGTTCGCCCGTCGCGGGCGCGCTCGAGCAGATCGCCGCCGAAACCCGCCATCGCTGCCTCGGCGTTGGCGGCGTTGCCCGCGCGGCTGTACGGCGTCAGCGACCGCAGCAGCTTCGCCCCGCGGTCGTACGCAGCGAACGCAGCGGCGTGTTCGGCCCGGTCGTGGTGGAGCTTGCCGCGCGCGAAGCAGAAGCGCGCGAGATCGGCGGGCGCGGTGCGCTCGGCGGCGGGCGCGTCGGCGAGCAGCCGGTCGCCGAGCGGATCGTTCGCAAGGTCGACCGCGCCGCTCAGCGACAGCCACGCCGGCCCCCAGCCGGGGCGCAGCCGCACGCAATTTTCCAGTGCCGCGCGGCCCTCGTCGATCAGCCCCAGGGTCAGCGCGGTGTTGCCGAGCAGATAGTCGCGCGCGCCCCGGTCGGCGGCGCTGTCGGGGAGCGTCAGCATCAGGTCGTGCGCGTCGCGCAGCCGACCCGACTGGGTCAGCAGGACGACCTTGGCATAGCGCGACTCGGCACTGCCGCCCGACGCGGCAACGAAGGCGTCGATGGCACGGTGCGCGAGGCCCAACTCGCCGCTGACGCGCATCAGCTCGGCGATGCCTCGCCATTGGCCGCCGAGCGGCGCGCGCGCTGCGAGCAGGCGCGCCACGGCGGCGTTGGCCCCGGCGCGGTCGCGCACGGCAAGCGCCGCCTTGAGCGCGGCAATCGACGACATCCAGGCGGGCGCAGTCATTAACAAGCCTTTAGGCCGCGTCGGGGTGCGCGGCCAAGTCTCCATCGCACGCCGCTTCGCAAACGCGTGACCGCCAACCTTGGATTTACCTTAGGTGGAACGAGTTAGCGGAGCGTAAACCGATTGGTTACTAATTCGAAAGGTTAACCTTATATTTCAAACGCTTCGCTGTAATCGTCTTGACACGCGATGCGCCCTCGTCAAATTAACTATTCGCGCCCGGAAGCACCGGGTGTCCAAAAAGGGGGCCACATGACTTTCAGACATATCCTGTGCTCGGGTGCGGCGCTGTGTGCGCTGACCGCGAGCAGCGCCGACGCGCTGACGATCAACCTCGTCGATCTCGGCGGCGTTGCCGGTTCGCCGTCGGAGCAGGGCTTCAAGATCGCCGCTGCCTATTGGGCGAACACCTTCACCAACACCGCGACGATCAACCTCGGCGTCAAGTTCGCGCCGCTCGCGCCCAACGTCATCGGTTCGACGGGCAGCCGCGCCGCCGACTATAACATCTCGACGTGGGAAAACCGCATCAACGCGACCAAGAGCAATTCGGCGCTCGACCAGTCGCTCGTCCTGCCGACCCTGACCAGCGGCGCGATCAAGGCGATCACCAGCGGCGTCGGCGATACGGTTACCGGCTTCGGCGTCGATACCGACATCACCAAGCGCGTCTACGACACCGACGGATCGTACAACAACAAGGTGCTTTACCTGAACAGTTCGGTGATCAAGGCGATCGGCGGTTCGATCAGCGCCGGCACCTGCACTGCCGCTTCGAGCGCCGGCTGTGACGGCCGCGTAACCTTCAGCAGCACCTTCGGCTTCGATTTCAACCCGACCGACGGCATCAATGCCAACACCTTCGACTTCATCGGCGTCGCGATCCACGAGATCGGCCACGCACTCGGCTTCGTGTCGGGCGTCGATTACTACGACTATAGCGGCAAGCCCAACGGTCCGGGCATCGCCGGCGGCCTGACCTACAGCTTCAACGACACATCGCTGTTCAGCGCGCTCGACATGTTCCGTTACAGCAACGATCCGACCAACCTCGCGCCCGGCGCCAACCCCGTGCTCGACCTTTCGGTCGGTTCGGCGTCGTATTTCTCGACCGACGGCGGCGCGACGATCCGCGGCGGCGGTTACTTCTCGACCGGGGCGTACAACGGCGACGGGCGTCAGGCGTCGCACTGGAAGGATGCCAGCGGGGCTAATCGCTGCGGTCCGCAGCTCGGCATCATGGACCCGACCTTCTGCTACGCGCAGATGGGCGAAGTCACCCAGCTCGACCTCGATCTGTTCGATGCCATCGGCTACAACATCAAGGCCAACCCGTTCTCGGGCAACGGCCTGACGGCGTCGATCTACAACCAGTACGGCGCTGCCTTCGGCGCCGCGACGGTGCCCGAGCCCGCCAGCTGGGCGATGCTGATCGTCGGCTTCGGCCTGATCGGCAGCGTCATGCGCCGCCGGGTCGGCAGCGTGACTTTCGGCTGAGCCGATACGACGACAAGCGCCGCCGGTTGCAAGACCGGCGGCGTTTTCGTGTCAGCGCGGCAGCGGGCGGGTCGTTGCGGCGAGCACATCGCGCACGAACCCAGCCGCGTCGAAGCGCGCCTCGGTGCTGTACTGGATGTCCTTTTGGTTGTTGATGATCGGGA